>NZ_JBKIBX010000005.1:135801-168088 GCF_046557895.1 Methylobacterium oryzisoli
GGCGGCATGGCCCCTGGCCATGCCGCCGAGGTCCTTGGTTCTCATCCCTCGCTGAGCCGGTGGCGGCTTCGGCGAAGGATGCCGGGGGCGCCGTCCGGTCGGCCCGCCGCGCGGTCAGCCCGCCGCGCGGGCCGCCACCACGTCCGGCAGCCAGCGCTCGATCGTGGCGTAGAGATCCTTCCAGGCGAAGGGCTTGCCGACATGGTCGTTCATGCCCGCGGCGCGGTAGAGCGCGACCTGCTCGGGCAGCACGTTGGCGCTCATCGCGATGATCGGCACGTTGCGGGCCGGGTGGTCGAGGGCGCGGATCGCCCGGGTGGCGGCGAGCCCGTCCATGCCGGGCATCTGCACGTCGATCAGCACGAGGTCGTACTCGCCCCCCAGCACCGCCGCCACCGCGGCCTCGCCGCTGTCGACCACGTCGACCGTGTAGCCCGCCCGCTCCAGCACCACGCGGGCGAGTTCGAGGTTGATCGCGAGGTCGTCGGCGAGCAGCAGGCGGGCCGGGCGCGCCGGACCGCTGCGGGCGGGCTCCGCTTCCGCCGTCGCGGCGGCCGGCGCCGCCTCCCGGGGGAGATCGACCTCGAACCAGAAGGTCGAGCCCTCGCCCTCGCGGCTCTCGACGCCGACGCGCCCGCCCATCAGCTCGATCAGGCGCTTGGCGATGGCGAGGCCGAGCCCGGTCCCGCCGTAGCGGCGCGCCACCGAGCCGTCGGCCTGCGAAAAGGTCTGGAACAGGCGGCCGAGCCGGTCGGCCGGGATGCCGACGCCGGTGTCGCTCACCGCCACCCGCACGCTCTCGGCGCGCCGGCCGGGGCGGACCGAGACGGCGATGCGGCCCTGCGCGGTGAACTTCACGGCATTGCCGAGGAAGTTGAGCAGCACCTGCCGCAGGCGGCTGTCGTCGCCGCGCCGCCAGGGCGTCACGGCCGGATCGATCTCCACCGCGAGGGCGAGGCCCTTGGCCTCGGCGGTGTGGCGCATCACCGCGACCGCATCCTCGACGAGGCGGGGGAGCGCGAACGCGACCGGCTCCAGGGTGATCTGGCCGGCCTCGATCTTGGCGAAGTCGAGCACGTCGTCGACGATGACGCGCAGCGACTGGCTCGCCGCCGAGGCGATCTCGGCGTAGCGCCGCTGCGTCGGCGAAAGCGCGCGGTCCGCCGCCAGGAGGTCGGCGAAGCCCTTGATGGCGTTGAGCGGCGTGCGGATCTCGTGGCTCATCATCGCCACGAACTCGGTCTTGGCCCGGCTCGCGTTCTCGGCCCGGGCCTGGGCGAGTTCGGCGAGGTCGCGGGCGAGCCGCAGCGCCTCGGCCTGCTCGTGCTGGCGCGTCACCTCCCGGGAGACGACGAGGAGGCGGTCGGGGCCGCCGGGATCCGGGAGTGGCGCCACCGCGATGTCCCACCATTTCGGCGTGCCGCGGGCGCCCGGGCAGAAGAGCGTCACCTCGGCGGTGCGGCCGGTCCGGGCCTCCCGCACCGCCTCCTCGAACGCCGGGCGGCTCTCCGGCGGCAGCAGGCTGTCGAAGCGGCAGCCCATCACCGCCTGCGGCGTGTCGAGTTCGAGCAGGCAGAGGCCGCGGTCGTTGATGAAGGTGAGGTGCCCGTCGCCGTCCAGCACCTTGATGCAGTCGGGGCTGGTGCGCAGGATGTTTTCCAGGAAGGCGCGGCTCTGCGCGAGGTCGCGGGTGCGCGCCGCGATCGCGTCCTCCAGCGTCCGGTTCGCCGCCGCCAGCGCCCGGTCGCGCTCCCTCAGGCGTGCGAGAAGTGCGGTGAGCGCGCCCGCCAGAGTGCGCACCTCCGCGCAGCCGCGCGGGCGCAGCGCCTCGTCCGGCACCGCGTCGAGGTTGGTGATGCTCTCGGCCGTGCGGCTGAGCGCCAGCACGGGTTCGGCGATGCGGCCGGCCGCCCACCAGCCGATCAGCGCGAACAGCACCGCGAAGGCCGCGCCCCCGGCCGCGATCTCCAGGCTGAGGCGGCGGGCGGGGGCGAAGGCGGTGTCGGCCGGTTCGAGCACCAGCACGGTCCAGCCGAGCCCCGCATAGGCGCCCACGCCCGCGGAGCGGCTCGCCCCGACCAGAAAGGTGCGCCCGTCCGCCCAGGTCTCGCGGCTGTAGCCCTCCCGTGCCCCCGTCGGCAGACGGTCGGGATGTTCCGGCAGCCGGGTTCCGCGCAGACCCGGCGGGCCGAGCAGCACGGTGCCGTCCTGGCCGAGGACGAGGGCCGTCGCCTGGGGCGCGCGGGCCGCCGCGGCCGCGAGCACGCTCGCCGCCACCCGGTCGGCCCAGGCCCAGCTCAGGTGCCCGCCGACCACGCCCACGACGGTGCCCGCCTCGTCCCGCAGGGGAGCGGCCACGTCGACGAAGCGGAGCGGCTCGCCGTTCGCATCGGGCGGCAGCAGCCGGGCGAGCAGCACGGCCTCGTGGACGTCCCCTGCATAGGGGCCCTTCAGGGCCTCGCGGAACCACGGCCGTTCGGCCACGCTCCGGCCTTCGAGGAGGCCGCCGGTGGCCGCCCGCACGGTGCCGTCGCGGTCGGCGAAGCCGATCCAGGCGTAGGTCGGGGCGGCGGCGTGCAGGGCCTTGATCCAGGCGCGCTGCGCCGCGCCGCCCGGCGCCGCGCCCGCCGCCACGCTCGACAGCACCTGCATGTCCGACAGGCGCTCGTGCATCGTGGTGTCGAGCAGCGTGCGGATCTGCCCGGCGAGGCCGGCGAGGTCGTCGCCGATGCGCGCCCGCAGGCGCTCGGCCGCGAGGTGCTGTACGGCCAGCGCCCCGGCGAGCGTGAGCGTGAGGGCCAAGCCCGCGAAGGCCGCGGCCAAGAGTGTGCGCAGGCGCATGCGGACCAACCGGATCGGGGCGACGACCGCCGCTGGCTACGATATCCGCGTTAGCACTCTGACAACACTGGCCGGTCGGTCTATGTCCCCCGGCGGGCGGCGCATCGGTTCTGCGCGCCGCGAGGAGACGACAGACCCGTGCCATCCGCCGACCCGACGACCGGGATCCGCCCCGGCGCAGACTCCGCCGGGGCCGCGAGCGCCGTCTACGGCCTGCCGCCGGCCGTGCTGGCCGAGGTGCCGCCCGGCGCGCTCCAGCTCTCCCCCACGATCCCGGGCTCGGCCGCCCTGGAAGACCTCGCCCCCGGTGCTCTCGACTCCCTCGTCCTGCTCGCGCCGCCGGGCACGCTCGAGCGGCGCGCGACCCTGGCGCTCGCCCTGCGGGCGCTCGCCCCCGGCGGGTCCCTGACCGCGCTCGCGCCGAAGGACAGGGGCGGCACGCGGCTGGCGCGCGAACTCTCCGGCTTCGGCTGCGCGGTGGAGGAGGCCGCCAAGCGCCATCACCGAATCTGCCGCACGCGCCGGCCGGCATCTCCGCCGGGGCTCGACGAGGCGATCGCCGAGGGGGCTCCCCGGCTGGTCCCCGGGCTCGGGCTGTGGTCGCAGCCCGGCGTGTTCAGCTGGAACCGGGTCGATCCGGGCAGCGCGCTGCTGCTCGACCACCTGCCGCCGCTCGCCGGGCGCGGCGGCGATCTCGGCTGCGGCATCGGGGTGATCGCCCGGGCCGTGCTGGCCTCGCCCCGGGTCACGGCGCTCGACCTCGTCGACATCGACCGCCGGGCGGTGGACGCGGCGCGCCGCAACGTGACCGACCCGCGCGCCCGGATCGTCTGGGCGGATGCCCGGGAGGAGGGCGTGCTGCCGGAGCGGCTCGACTTCGTGGTCTCGAACCCGCCCTTCCACCACGAGGGCACCGAGGACCAGGCGCTCGGGCAGGCCCTCATCCGGCGCGCCGCCGCGGCGCTGCGCCCGGGCGGCAGCTTCTGGCTCACCGCCAACGCCCACCTGCCCTACGAGGCGGTGCTGGCCGAGGCCTTCCGGCAGGTGAATCCGGTCGCCGCCGCGCACGGCTACAAGCTCTTCGAGGCCCGTCGGTGAGCGGCTCGGTGCGGCTCGACCGCCTGCTCGCCAATCTCGGCTACGGCTCCCGCCGGGAGATCCAGGCGCTCGCCCGCGCGGGCGCGATCCGCCTCGACGGCGCGCCCCTGCGGGAGGCCGACCGGCGCATCGCGGTGACGCGCGATCTGGCCGACCGGCTCACCGTCGACGGCGCGCCGGTCGACCCGCCGCCCGGGGTCGCCCTGATGCTGCACAAGCCGCTCGGGGTCACCTGCTCGCACAAGGAGGCGGGGCCGCTCGTCTACGGGCTCATGCCGGAGCGCTGGCGCCGCCGCGACCCGCCGCTCTCGACGGTGGGCCGCCTCGACAAGGAGACGTCGGGCCTCCTCCTCCTCACCGACGATGGCGCCCTCCTGCACCGGATCATCTCGCCGAAGGCGAAGGTGGCCAAGCGCTACCGGGTCACCCTGGACCGGCCCCTGCGGGGCGACGAGGGGGCGGTCCTGGCCTCCGGCACCCTGCTGCTGGAGGGCGAGGAGCGCCCGCTCCTGCCGGTCGCCTTCGCGGCGGAAGGGCCGACGCGGGCGAGCGTCATCCTCACCGAGGGGCGCTACCATCAGGTCCGGCGGATGTTCGCGGCGCTCGGCAACCACGTCACGGCGCTCCACCGCGACCGGATCGGCGCCCTCGCCCTGCCGGCCGACCTGGCACCGGGGCAGTACCGCCTGCTCGGCGAGGCGGACGTGGCGGCCGTGTTCGCCGAGCCGGGGGAGGGGGCGAGTTCCTGACAAGCGTCGGGACCGAGCGGGCGGACGCTTCCGCTCAGGACCCTGGGCGCCCTCACGACAGCGTCGTCAGGTCCTGGAACCAGTGCTGGGCCTGGACGTAGCCCTTCACCTTCGCCGAGAGGGCGTGCGGATTGGTGTCGTGCACGACCCAGACCTGCACCGCGTCGTCCACGACGATCTCGTGCACGCGGGCGAGGAGCCGGTCCTGCTCGTCGGGGTCGAAGCTCGACGTGATCCTGTCGCAGAGGGCGTCGACCTCGGGGTTCCGGTAGTGGCTCCAGTTCACGCCGGTCGGGGCGATCTGCTTCGAGGCGTAGAAGCGCAGGATGGCGTAGAGCGGATCCGAGGTGACGTAGGCGATGTTGCCGCCGGTGACGCCCTTCAGCGAGGGATCGGCCGCCCCCTGGCGCCACGCCGTGTAGGCCACCTCCAGCTCCACGGGCCGGAACTCCAGCGCGATGCCGATCTCGGCCCAGCTCTGCTGCACGAACTCGTTGATCGGCAGCGACAGCATCTGGCCGGAACCGCCGGTCGGGATGATGAACGTCGTGCGCAGCGGGTTCTGGGGCGAGTAGCCCGCCTCCTTCACCAGCTTGCGGGCCGCGTCGATGTCGGTGCCGATCTTGAAGCTCGGCTTGCCGAACCACGGGCTCGACGGCTGCACCTGCCCCACGGCCGGCGTGGCGAGGCCGCCCATCAGCGCCACCACCGCCTCGCGGTCGATGGCGAGGTTGGCGGCCTTGCGCAGGCGCAGGTCGCGCCACGGGCTGCCCTCCAGCATCGACAGGTGGTAGTTCCAGACATGCGGCGTGTCGTTGCCCGTCACCCGCATGCCCGCCGCCTTGAGCCGCGGCACCGCGTCGGGGGCGGGCAGTTCGACGAGGTCGACGGCGCCGCTGAGCAGCGCGTTCGCCCGGGCGAGGTTGTCGGGGATGCAGGTGAGCGTCAGCTTGGCGAGCCGCGGCATCCGCTTCCGGTTCCAGTAGGCCGCGTTCGGCACGAGGTCGAGGCGCACGCGCGGCACGAGCTGGCCGATCCGGTAGGGACCGGTGCCGGAGGGCTCGAAGGCGAACCGGTTCCAGTCGCGCCCGAGCTTCTCGAACTGCGCGGGCGAGGAGATCAGGAACCAGAGCATCTGGTAGGGAAACAGCGCGTCGACCGCCTTGGTGGTGACCTGCACGGTCATCGGCCCGAGCTTGCGGTAGGAGGCCACCGAGGGCAGGCGCGGGCGCACCTGCGAGGCCTGCCGCTGGTCGTACTGCGCCGCCTTGTCGTTGAGCACCTTGTCGAAGTTCCAGATCACCGCGTCCGCGTCGAAGGCGGAGCCGTCGTGGAACGTCACGCCCTCACGTAAGGCGAAGGTCCAGTTCCTGCGGTCGGCCGGATCGCTCTCCCAGGCGGTGGCGAGGCCGGGGACGAGCTTGCCGGGCCGGTCGGCGACGTCGAGTTCCCAGGCGACCAGCGGGTCGTAGAGGGTGAGGCCGGTGAACTGATAGCCGCCCGCGCCCCGGTCCGGCTGGCCGGTGGTGAGCGGCAGGTCGAACATCGAGATGCCGTAGTTCAGGCTGCCGGAGGGGGCGCCCTGCTGCGCGAGCAGGGGCCCGGTCGGCCCCAGCGCGGCGAGCGCCGAGGCCCCGGCCACGAACTGGCGGCGGGAGGGGAGGAACTGGCTCATCGAAGACCCCCTGTGCGGCGGCCCCTGCGGCCGCCCGATCGTACGGGCCGCGCCAGGCAAATTGTATGCAACATGCCAGCGGCTGGGCTGCGGCGGGGCGCCGCTGCTTGGCGGCGAACTGGGATCTCCGGCCGGACAGTGCCTTCGGCTAAAGCCTCATGGCAGGGCCGGCGTGGGCTGCGCGTAGGCGGCCTCCACCCCGTCGACCTTGAGCAACGCGGCGATGACCGCGTCCTGTCGGTCCGATGGGACGCCCGAGACGATGAAGTACCGGCTCAGGAGCGGGTCCGCGATCTGGGGATGCTGGGGCCGCGCGACGCCTCCGTAGGGGGCCAGCGCCGCGTGGAAGGCGGAGGCCGCGCCGCGCCGCATGCGGTCGGCCGCCTCCTGGCGAAGCAGAACGACGATATCCATGATCGGCCTCCCCCGCAGAGCGCCCGGTGCCTCCGTCGCCGCCGCGGGCAGGACGCGCGCGGCGGCGACCGCAGCGATCAGCAGAACCGTGAGATCCCGGCGCCGCGTGACCGTACAGGAGGACGAGGGGCCGAGGCAGTCGCCGGACCGCCTCGGCACAGGGGCGGCAGAGAGCGCTGCCCGAGCCGTCATCTCCCGCCTTCGATCACGCCGGTCAACCACTCCGGGGCTCCGCCTCCGTCGAGCCCCTCGCGACTCACCGGCGTCGGATCGGCCGGGATGGCCGCATCCGCTTGGCCTGGAACCCCGAGCGCCATCAGCAACGAGACGGGAGCCGCCCCGCCATTCGTGGCCGGCTCCTCCACGCCCGCCGCTTCCGTCAGCGTGGGGTGGATCGTCGCCGAGCGGCTCTCCGCGTCCGACATGTCGATCGTGATGCGCATGACCGCCTCCCGCTACCAGCCGAGCACCGCGTACCGGCCCTCGATGTTGACGGGCTCCGGCGTCACGTTGGTGATGGAGATCCAGTAAGTCACGAAATGGTCGTTGGCCCTCTCCACCTGCACGGACCAGCTCACCTGCGGTCCGCCCGGCCGCGGGTTGGTCGGCACCACCGTCCACACGACGTGCCAATGCGCCGGCCAGTTGAACGTGAACCAGCGCTGGGTCGCGTTGGCGGGCACGAGGCCGGTGAACTGGACACCCACCCATTCACCCGTCTGCAGGGCCAGCGGGATCAGCTGGCGCAGGTTAGGGCGGTTGCCGATGCGCTCCGTGCGCGGACGGCCCGGCGCATCCTGCTGCGGCGATCCCGAGGCCCGCAGCAATTGCCGCGCCCGGGACGGGGTCAGCGGAATGCGGCCCGCGGCCCGCAGCACGCCCTGCACGCAGCCGAGGGCGCCGACGACGATGGGCGAGGCGCTGGACGTGCCGCTGAAGACGTCCGTGTACCAGAGGTCCTCGCTCCCGCCGCCCTGCAGGTCGCCGTACCCGGCCGTCGTCACCTCGCGGCCCCAGCCCTGCACGTCGACGGCCGAGCCGTAGTTCGAGAAATCGAGCCGCGACCGGTCGGGTCCCCAGTTGCGGCCGTGCGTTCCGGGAGGCGGTGCGCCGGCGCCGACGAGGACCGCGCCGGAATCCCGCAGGCTGCGGTTGAACGGATTCCGCCAGTCGGCCGGAAAGCCCGCCAGGGGCGTGTTGTAGACCGGATCATCGAGGTTGTTGTTGCCGTTGCCGGCCGCCTCGACGACGATGATGCCGCGGTTCACGGCGTACCGGATCGCGGCGAAATCCGCCGGCCACCACTCGACCGAGGTAAAGCCCCGCGCGGGATGGCCGTACTGCACCTCCAGCAGGATGATGTCGCCGGGACGCAGCCGATCGGCCGCGGCGACGATGGCGCTCGGCAGCCCGCCGGCATCGAAGATGGACGAGCCGCGGATGTTGGCCGCCGCGCAGATGCCGGTGACCCCGATGGTGTTCAGGTCGCCGCCGATCTCGCCCGCAACCGCGGTGCCGTGATTGCGCCAGCCGAGATCGTTCGTCTGCGTGCCGATCACGCCGCCCTGGTTCTGGATCAGGTCCTCATGCGTGAAGCGCCACGCGCCCTCGCAGTCGATGATCTGCACGTTCGTGCCGCGTCCCCCTGCAAGCGTCCAGGCATAGAGCGCGTCGATGCCGCCGGGGGCCGGACCGAGATAGCCCTGGCGCGCGGTGAAGTCGGGCGTGATGGGCGGGGCCGGCTCGGGACTGGCGGCCATGACGTTGAGATCCTCGCCCTCGTCGAAGGGAACAGCCTCCGCCGTGGCGCCGACCGCCGGCTGCGGCGCCGGGGTGACGTAGGCTCCGGCCATCGTCGGCAGGTCGGCGAGCTGCTTGGCGAGGTCGTCGAGCGCTTCGTCGGGAGCGACGACTTGGTAGTAGAGGTGCAGATCCGGCATCTCGGCGGTCTCGTCCGCCGGCCTGCCGACCGACAGGCTCGCGACGGCGGCCCGCATGCGGTCCTCGGTCTTCCCGAACAGCGGCCGGAGACGAGCCCCCGTCTTGTCCAGGGTTCTGTTGAGGCTCGCGACATCCACCTCGGTCAAGGACGATACGCTCGCGGCCCCCGCTCGCAATGCGGCCTCCGGTTTGGCGATCGCGACGAGAACCCGTCTCGACGGAAACCGCCCGTTTCTGTTGTCGGCACGTGGCTTCGGCTGACCGTTGGTCTTCGCAGACATGGTTTTAGCTCCTTGCTGTGAACATGGAACTCTCTGCAAGCACAGCGGAAATGACAGTGATGCGCCGAGCGCGCTCGCGATGTAGCCTCTGGTGGACGATGGGGCTGCTCCGGTTGATCCGTTAGCACTCGGATCAAATCTTGGCTTTCGAAACGCCAATCGAGCCTTGGAGCGGGCAAGAAAGCGCCTGGTCTCAGCGCGCTACTCACCGCAGGACTCGGCGAATCTGATCAAAAATCAGTATCGATGCTCATAAGGGCCGAAACTGTCCCGGCCGGATTTAAAACTAACATGCAATTATTGCAGGAGCAATGGCGAATATTCACAGCTGTATGTTGTGGGAAATTCGGCTGCTTCGCTCGATGGATAGACCGGCGAGCTTTAGCACGCGAACCAAGCGGCGACCGGGCACCCGGCCCGGCCAGCCAGACGCCTCCTGGCTTGCGCGTCGAACGCGACCGGAGGCGGAGAGCGCCGCCATCACCTCGGTGCGAGTCACGCATAAAGACATCTTTATGTCTTGATTGCTTCCTATCCGGCCCCCTGCTATAGCGCCGCCCGAACGGCCGCCAGGGAGCATCAGCATGCCGAGCACGCAGGACTACATCGTCAAGGACATCGGGCTGGCCGATTTCGGCCGCAAGGAGATCGCGATCGCCGAGACCGAGATGCCCGGCCTGATGGCCGTGCGCGAGGAATACGCGGCGCGCCAGCCCCTCAAGGGCGCCAAGATCGCCGGCTCGCTGCACATGACGATCCAGACCGCGGTGCTGATCGAGACGCTGAAGGCGCTCGGCGCCGACATCCGCTGGGTGTCCTGCAACATCTACTCGACCCAGGATCACGCCGCCGCCGCCATCGCGGCCGCCGGCATCCCGGTCTTCGCCATCAAGGGCGAGACGCTGACCGAGTACTGGGACTACACCGCCAAGCTCTTCGAGTGGCATGACGGCGGCATGCCGAACATGATCCTCGACGACGGCGGCGACGCCACGATGTTCGTGCATGCGGGCCTGCGCGCCGAGCAGGGCGACACGGCCTTCCTCGACAAGCCGGGCTCGGAGGAAGAGGAGATCTTCTTCGCGCTCATCAAGCGCACGCTCAGGGAGAAGCCGCGCGGCTGGTTCGCGGGCCTCGCCGAGTCGATCAAGGGCGTCTCGGAGGAGACCACCACCGGCGTGCACCGCCTGTACCTGCTCGCCAAGGACGGCAAGCTGCTCTTCCCGGCGATCAACGTCAACGACGCGGTCACGAAGTCGAAGTTCGACAACCTCTACGGCTGCCGCGAGTCCCTGGTCGACGGCATCCGCCGCGGCACCGACGTGATGATGGCCGGCAAGGTCGCGATGGTCGCGGGCTTCGGCGACGTCGGCAAGGGCTCGGCCGCCAGCTTGCGCAACGCGGGCTGCCGCGTGCTGGTCTCGGAGGTCGATCCGATCTGCGCGCTCCAGGCCGCGATGGAGGGCTACGAGGTCACCACCATGGAGGACGCCGCCCCGCGCGCCGACATCTTCGTGACCGCCACCGGCAACAAGGACGTCATCACCCTCGACCACATGCGGGCGATGAAGGACCGGGCCATCGTCTGCAACATCGGCCACTTCGACAACGAGATTCAGGTCGCGGGTCTCAAGAACCTGAAGTGGTCGAACATCAAGCCGCAGGTGGACGAGATCGAGTTCGCGGACGGCCACCGCATCATCCTGCTGTCCGAGGGGCGCCTCGTGAACCTCGGCAACGCGATGGGGCATCCCTCCTTCGTGATGTCGGCCTCCTTCACCAACCAGACACTGGCCCAGATCGAGCTCTGGACCAATCAGGGCAAGTACGATCGTCAGGTCTACACCCTGCCCAAGGCTCTCGACGAGAAGGTCGCGGCGCTTCATCTGGAGAAGATCGGCGTCAAGCTGACGAAGCTGCGCCCCGATCAGGCCGCCTACATCGGCGTCAGTGAGGCGGGCCCGTTCAAGCCCGACCATTACCGCTACTGAGACGGCGTCCTGCCCGGACCCGACGCGGACGAGCCCGGCCTCACGGCCGGGCTCTTTCGTGACTGGACACAATCAAAAGATGCGTTCTGCCTCCGTTCCATCACAGGTGTGGCATTTCTGTGCCCTGGCGCGGGGACGTGGCGGCGCGTGCGGCCGCCGCCCCGATTTCGCTTCCGGCCGGATTCGCTCGCGCGCTAGGATCGGGGCGATTCTGACAGGGGGCCGCGCGACGCGGGCGGTCCCGGGCGGGCGGCAGGCGGCGACGGCACGGCGCGCCGGCAGCGAGGACGGGACGGGACATGGTGGAAGGACGGACGCTGCGGCGCCGGCCGGGGGCCGGCGCGCTCGCGGGCGCGTGGGCGGTTTCGACCGTGCTGGCGCTGGCGCCGTGCGGCACCGCGGCGGCCCAGAGCGGAGCCGCGGCCAACGGGGCCTACGTGCACAACGCGATGGCCCTCGCCCTCCTGATCGGCCTCATCGTCTTCGCCACCATCCTGTCGCTCCTGCACATCCGCGAGCGGGCGCGCTGGATGCGGCGCGAGCGCCGGCTCTCGGCGGATCTCTCCGACCTGCGGGGCGCCCATGACCGGGCGGCGCTCCTCCTCGGCTCGGAGCGCCAGATCATCGTGACGTGGAGCGGCCGCGACGAGCCGCAGATCGAGGGCGACGTCAGCCTCGCCATGGACGGCAGCCGCTCGGCCTCGGCCCGCCGGGTGCTGGCCTTCGGCACATGGCTGTCGGCGGCCGACGCCGCCGCCCTCGACGCCGCGGTGGACACCCTGCGCAGCCGCGGCGAGCGCTTCCGGCTCACCGTGCGCACGCTGGGCGGGCGCACCGTGGAGGCGCAGGGGCAGGCGGTGGGCGGCCGCGCGCTGCTGCGCCTGCGGGAGCTGACGGGCGAGCGGCAGGAGCTGGTGGAGCTGCGCGCGGCCCTGCAGGAGGCGCGCGCCGGCCTCACCGCGCTGGCGGGCCTCCTCGACGCGATCCCGCAGCCGGTCTGGCGGCGCGGGCGCGACGGACGCCTCGCCTGGGCCAACGCCGCCTACCTCACCGCCGTCGAGGCGGGCGACCGCGACGGCGTCGTCCGGGAGGGCACGGAACTCCTCGACCGCGCGGCGCGCGAGGAGGCGGAGCGCCGCCGCGCGGGCGGGCAGGCGGCCGCCTTGCGGGTCTCGGCGGTCATGGCCGGCGCGCGCCGCACCCTCGACGTCACCGAGGTGCCGGTGGAGAGCGGCAGCGTCGGCATCGCGGTCGACGTCTCGGAACTCGAGAGCGTGCGGGCCGACCTGCAGCGGCAGATGGAGGCCAACGTCCGCACCCTCGACCAGCTGCCGACGGCCGTGGCGATCTTCGACGCCCGCCAGCGCCTCCTTTTTCACAACGCCGCCTACCGCCAGCTCTGGGACCTCGATCCCGCCTTCCTCGACGGCCGTCCCCTCGACGGCGAGATCCTCGATGCCCTGCGCAACGCCCGCAAGCTGCCCGAGCAGGCGGATTACCGCACGTGGAAGACCGGGTTCCTCGCCGCCTACCGGGGCGCCGAGGCGCGCGAGACGTGGTGGCACCTGCCGGACGGCCGCAGCCTGCGCGTGGTCGCGGATCCCAACCCGCAGGGCGGCCTGACCTACCTGTTCGACGACGTCTCGGAGCGGGTGCACCTCGAATCCCAGTACAACGCCCTGATGCGGGCGCAGAGCCAGACCCTCGACACCCTCAAGGAGCCGGTGGCGGTGTTCGGCTCGGACGGCCGGCTCAAATTTGCCAACCGGGCCTTCACGGGCATGTGGCGCATCACCGACGAGGCCCTCGGCGCCCAGCCCCACATCGACGAGATCATCCCGCTCTGCCTCGCGCTCAGCCTCTCGGAAGAGCCCTGGACCGAGATTCGCGGCGCGGTGACGGGCCTCACCGACGTGCGCCACGGCCTCGCCTGCCGGCTCGAACTCAAGGACGGCACGGTGCTCGACGCCGCCGCCCAGCCGCTGCCGGACGGGGCGACGCTGCTCACCCACATCGACGTCACCGCGAGCGTCAACGTGGAGCGGGCGCTCACCGAGAAGAACGAGGCGCTGGAGCGCACCACGCGGCTGCGCGACGAGTTCGTGCACCACGTCTCCTACGAGCTGCGCTCGCCGCTCACCAACATCATCGGCTTCACCGAACTCCTCGGCGACGAGACCGTGGGCGCCCTCAACCCGCGCCAGCGCGACTACGCCGACCACATCATGCGCTCCTCCGCGGCGCTGCTCGTCATCATCAACGACATCCTCGACCTCGCCTCGATCGATGCCGGCTCGATGGAACTGGCGTGCGAGCGGGTGGACGTGCAGGCGACGGTCGCGGCGGCGGCGCGGGGCGTCGAGGACCGGCTGGCGGAGGCCGCCATCACCCTCGACCTCGACGTGCCGGCCGACATCGGCGACTTCGTCGCGGACGGCAAGCGCATCCGCCAGATCCTGTTCAACCTCCTGTCGAACGCGGTCGGCTTCTCGGCGCCCGGCCAGACCGTGACGGTCTCGGCGCGCAAGACCGGGCGCGAGATCAGCATCCAGGTGGTCGACCGCGGCCGCGGCATCCCGGCGGAGGTCATCACCCGCGTCTTCGACCGCTTCGAGAGCCACACGCTGGGCACGCGCCACCGCGGGGTCGGCCTCGGCCTGTCGATCGTGCGCTCGTTCGTGGAGCTGCACGGGGGCCGCATCGAGATCGTCTCGACCCCCGGAGAGGGGACCTGCGTCACCTGCATCTTCCCGATCGACGGCGCGGAGCCCGTCGCGCCGGCGGAGGACGCGTCGGCGCGCCTCCAGGACCGTCCCGTTCCCGCGCACGCGCCGGCCGAGTCCCTCATCATCACCCCGGACTTCGCCAAGGGCGCCAAGGGCGCCAGTAGCGGCCGGAGCGCCATGGTCGATCCGCACGACGACGTGGGCTTCGTCATGCCGCCGCGCGAGAGCCTGTGAGGCGCGGAGGACGGGCGGGTCTCGGCGGGAGGCGACCGATGGGGACCCGTCCGGGAGGGCTCCGGAAGGCGGACCCGGAGGACCGGCCGCGCCGCACGCGGTGGGGGGTTCCGGTGAGGGAGGCGCATCGATCGACTGTTCGTGGATGGGCCGCGCCTCGCGTTGAATGAACCAGTCGTCGCGGCGAGCAAGGCGCGTCGGGACTTTGGGCGTGATTCGATTAAGGTTCCTCGTTTATGACACCGAGAGGCCCGGACGGCCGCTTGAGCGAGGATGCCGGAGTGGACCGGGAGGACATGGACGCGCGCGCACCCTGGGAGATCGTGCTGCCGGACGAGACCGCGACCGAGGATCTCGGCCGCTTCCTCGCCGAGATGCTGCGTCCGGGCGACCTCGTGGCGCTCTCGGGCGGCCTCGGCGGCGGCAAGACCACGCTCGCCCGCGCGCTCATCCGCGAGATGACGGGCGATCCCGACCTCGAGGTGCCGAGCCCGACCTTCACCCTCCTCCAGCCCTACGAGGGCCGCGGCGGCGTCGCGGTGGTGCATGCCGACCTCTACCGCCTGCGCGGACCCGACGAACTGGTCGAACTCGGCTTCGAGGAGATGATCGAGCGCGCGGTGGCGCTGGTGGAGTGGCCCGACCGGCTGCCGCCGCGCTCCGGCCCGACGCTCGCGGTGGACCTCGCCCTCGCGCCAGAATTCGGCGAGACCGCGCGGCTCGCCCGGCTCATCGGCGGCGGCGGCCTCGGCGAGCGCCTGACGCGGGCGCGGGCCCTGCGCGCGCTCCTCGACCGCAGCGGCTGGGGCGAGGCGGAGCGCACGCCGATGCAGGGCGACGCGTCGAGCCGCGCCTACGAGCGCCTGACGAACCCGGACGGCAGCCAGGCCATCCTGATGATCTCGCCCGCGCGCCCGGACGGTCCGCCGGTGCGCGACGGCAAACCCTACAGCGCCATCGTCAAGCTCGCCGAGAGCGTGCACGCCTTCGTGGCGGTCGACCGGGCGCTGCGGGCGCTCGGCCTGAGCGCGCCCAGGATCCTGGGCGAAGACCTCGATGCCGGCCTGCTCATCCTCGAAGACCTCGGCACCGAGCCGGTGGCGGATGCGAGCGGGCCGCGCCCGGAGCGCTACGCCGAGGCCGTGAAGGTGCTGGCGCGGCTGCACGGCACGGCCCTGCCCGCCGTGCTGCCGATCGCCGAGGGCCAGGACCACGCGCTGCCGCCCTACGACCGCGAGGCGCTGCTGTTCGAGGCGGAGCTGCTGCTCGACTGGTACGCCCCGCACGCCGCGGGCGCGCCCCTGCCGCAGGCGGCGCGCGACGCCTTCACGGCGGCCTGGAGCGAGGCGCTGGAGGGCATCCTGCCCGAGCGCCCGACCTGGACCTTGCGCGACTACCATTCCCCCAACCTGATCTGGCTGCCCGAGCGCGACGGGCTGGAGCGGATCGGCCTGATCGACTTCCAGGACGCGGTGCTCGGGCACCCGGCCTACGACGTCGCCTCGCTGCTGCAGGACGCGCGCGTGGACGCCACGGCGGAGTTCGAGCTGCGCCAGCTCGGCCTCTACGCCCGCGAGCGGCGCCTGCGCGAGCCGGATTTCGACGTGCAGGACTTCGCGCGGGCCTACGCGGTGCTCGGCGCGCAGCGCGCCACCAAGATCCTGGGCATCTTCGTGCGCCTCGACCGGCGGGACGGCAAGCCGGGCTACCTCGCCCACCTGCCGCGCATCGAGGGCTACCTCACCCGCAACCTCGCCCATCCGGCGCTGGCCGGCGTGCGGGCCTGGTGCGAGACCCACCTGCCGCGCCTCGCCCCGGCCTCCGCCTGAGCCCCGACAAGCCCGAGCCTCATGAGCGATCAAGCCCCCGACCACGGCATCGCCCGCGCCTTCGTGCTGGCCGCGGGCCTCGGCAAGCGCATGCGCCCGATCACCGCGACGGTGCCCAAGCCCCTGGTCGAGGTGGGCGGCCGCGCGCTGGTGGACCACGCCCTCGACCGCATCGCCGAGGCCGGCATCGGGGAGGTGGTGGTCAACGTCCACTACCTCGCCGACTTGATGGAGGCGCACCTCGTCCGCCGCGCCGGTCCGCCGCGCATCACCATCTCGGACGAGCGCGAGCGGCTGCTCGAGACCGGCGGGGGCGTGCGCAAGGCCCTGCCGCTCCTGGGCGAGGGGCCGTTCCTGATCCTGAACTCGGATTCGTTCTGGCTCGAAGGGCCGCGCCCCAACCTGCAGCGCCTCGTGGCGGGCTGGGACCCGCAGCGGATGGACATGCTGCTGCTGCTCGCCTCCGCGGCGACGAGCCTCGGCTACGAGGGGGCCGGCGACTTCCAGATGGAGAAGGACGGGCGCCTCGCGCGCCGGGCCGAGCGCGAGGTGGCCCCCTTCGTCTACGCGGGGGTGGCGATCACCACGCCGGCCTTCTTCGCCGACACGCCCGAGGGGCCCTTTTCCCTCAACCTGCTGTTCGACCGCGCCGCCGCGAACGGGCGCCTGCACGGCCTGCGCCTCGACGGGCAGTGGCTGCATGTCGGCACCCCCGAGGGCCTGCGCGATGCCGAGGAGCGGGTGCGCACGAGCGCGGTGCAGCCGTGACCGCGGCGCGGATCGCGCCGGTCGCATCTGCGCATCTCCCGGGCCTGCTCGCCCTGAACCGCGCCCACGAGCGCGAGACCTCGGCCCTGGACGCGGCGGCGCTCGACGCGCTGGTGCGCCAAGCCTTCCGCGCCAGCATGGCGCACGCCAGCATGGCGCACGCCAGCATGACGCACGGGACCGCGGCGGTCGCGGGCGAGGCGGTCGCGGCGTTCCTGATCGCCCTCGACCAGGATGCGGACTACGCCAGTCCGAACTTCCTGTGGTTCCGCGAGCGGTTCGCGCGGTTCGTCTACGTCGACCGGGTCGTCGTCGCGCCGGACTGGCGCGGGCACGGCCTCGGCCAAGCCCTCTACGCCGATCTACTCGCGCAGGCTGCCGCAGCGGGCCACGCGCGGCTCGCCTGCGAGATCAACAGCGACCCGCCGAATCCCGCCTCCGACGCCTTTCACGCGCGCCTCGGCTTCCGCGAGGTCGGCCGCGCGGTGATCCCGGGCGGCAAGGCGGTGCGCTACCTCGTGCGCGAGGACCTCTCCGGATGAGCCGGGACAGCGTCTTCACCATCCCGCCCGGGGCGCCGTTCCTGCCGACCCTGGCCGAGGCGCTGCTCGACGGCTCCCTCGTCGGCCCGGTCGCGGACGGGCCGCTCGGGCTCGCCGCCGTGACGATCTACCTGCCGACGCAGCGCGCCGCGCGGGCGCTCGCCGCCCACCTCGCCGAGCGCTGCGGGCCGGCGGCGCTGCTGCCGCGCACGGTGCCGCTCGGCGAGGCGCACGAGGCGGAACTCGATCTCGCGGCGGCCCCGCCGGCCGAGCGCCGGGAGGCGCTGCTGCGCCCCGCCATGCCGGCGCTGGAGCGCCGGCTGATCCTGGCCCGGCTCGTCCAGGCCTGGGCCGCCACGGTGGACCGCCAGCTCCTGCCGATCGGCGAGGAGGTGCCCTTCCGGGTGCCCTCCTCGCCCGCCGACGCGATCGGGCTCGCCGCCGACCTCGAAGGGCTGATGGACGCCCTCACGGTCGAGGGCCTGGGCTTTGCGGAGATCGGCGCGGCGGTGGAGGCCGAGGTCTCCCGCTACTTCTCGCTCACCCTCGACTTCGTGCGCATCGCCGCCGAGCACTGGCCGCGGATCCTGGAGGAGCGGGGCGTCGGTGATCCGGTGGCCCGGGGCCGCGCCCTGATGCTGGCGGAGGCCGCGCGGCTCACCCGCGAGCGGCCCGCCGACCCGATCGTCGTGGCGGGCTCCACCGGCTCGGTGCCGGCGACTGCGACCCTGATCGCCGCCATCGCCGGCCTGCCGCGCGGCGCCGTGGTGCTGCCGGGGCTCGACCTCGCCCTCGATGACGCCGGCTGGGCGGCGATCGGCCCGGGGGAGCCCGCGGCGCAAGCGCACCCGGCCCAATCGCACCCGGCCCAGTCGCAGCCGGCCCATGCGCACCCGCAGGCGGTGATGCACCGGCTGATGGGGCCGGGCTTCCTGAACCGGAGCCGGGCGGAGGTGCGCCCCCTCGGGCACCGCAGCCGCCCGGCCGAGGCCCGTGCCGCCCTGCTCTCGCAGGCGCTGCGCCCGGCCGAGACCACGGATGCCTGGGCGGATCTCGACCCCGCGTCGCGCATGGAGCTGGCGCGCGAGGGCGGGGCGGGCCTCGTGCTGGTGGAGGCGGCCGACGAGCGCGAGGAGGCGCTCGCCGCCGCCCTGGCCCTGCGCGAGACCCTGGAGACGCCCGGCCGCACCGCCGCGCTGATCACCCCCGACCGGAACCTCGCGCGCCGCGTCGCGGCGGAACTCGGCCGCTGGGGCATCGTGGCGGACGACACCGCCGGGGAATCCCTGGCCCTGAGCCCGGCCGGGCGCCTCGCGCGCCTCGCCGCCGACCTCGCCGCCGACGAGGCCAAGCCCGGGCGGGTGCTGGCGCTCCTCGCCCATCCGCTGGTGCGGCTCGGCCTCGCGCGCGAGGAGGTCGTGCGGGCGGCGGCCGCGCTGGAGATCGGCGTGCTGCGCGGGCCGGCCCCCGCCAAGGGCCTCGGCGGCGTCGCGCAGGCCCTGCACCTCGCCCGCGCCGAGGAGCGTCCGCACGCGCCGCGCGCCGTCCGGCGCCTCGCCGACGCGGATTGGGCGGCGGCCGAGGACCTGATCGACCGCCTCGCGGTCGCCTTCCGGGGCTTCGCGCCCGAGGCCGACGATGCGCCCCTCGACCTCGTGCAGCTGGCGCAGGCCCACCGCGAGGCCTGCGACCTCCTGCTCGACGGACCCGACGCGGAGGCCGACGAGCCCTCGGTGGCGGCCCTCGACCAGCTCTTCGACGACCTCGCGCTCGCCGAGCCCGGCCTGCTCGCCGGACGCTTCGCCGACTACCCGGCCGTCTTCACCGCGCTCACCCGCGAGCGGGCGGTGCCCTCGCGCCGGCACGCCGGCCCGCATCCGCGCCTGCGCATCCTCGGCCTCCTCGAAGCGCGCCTGCTCTCGGCCGACCGGGTGGTGCTGGGCGGGCTCGACGAGGGGGTGTGGCCGCCCAAGGCCGAGACCGACGCCTTCCTCAACCGGCCGATGCGCGCCGCCATCGGCCTCTCGTCGCCCGAGCGGCGGCTCGGCCAGACCGCGCACGACTTCGTGGAGGCGCTGGGCTGCCCGGACGCGGTGATCACCCGCGCGCACAAGCGCGAGGGCGCGCCGACCGTGCCCTCGCGCTTCCTGCAGCGCCTGCGCGCCTTCATGGGGGAGGGGGCCTGGGAGGCCTGCCGAGAGGGCGGCGAGCAGCTGCGCGCCTACGCGGCGGCCCTCGACCGCGGGGAGGAGCCGGTGCCGCCGCGGCTCCAGCGGCCGGCTCCGAAGCCCGATCCGGCGCTGTTTCCCCGCTCGCTCAGCGTCACCGAGATCGAGACCCTGGTGCGCGACCCCTACGGCATCTTCGCCCGCCACGTGCTCGGCCTCGACCCGCTGGAGCCGGTGGCGGTGCAGCCGAGCGCGAGCGACCGCGGTACCATCGTGCACGCGGTGCTCGGCGGCTTCGCGCAGGACTTTCCCACCGCCCTGCCGGCCGATCCCGTCGGGCCGCTGATGCAGCGTGCCCTCGACGCCTTCGCGCGGATCGCCGAGGCCTATCCCGAACTCTACGCCGAGTGGTGGCCGCGCTTCGAGCGGATGGCCGGCGCCTTCCTGGCCTGGGAGGCCGAGCGCCGCCCCGGCCTCGCGCGCGTGCACGCCGAGATCGCCGGGCGCTGGGCGATGCCGGTCGCCCCGGGCGAGATCTTCACGCTGCGCGCCCGCGCCGACCGCATCGAGGAGACGCGCGGCGGCGGCCACGCCATCATCGACTTCAAGACCGGGCAGGTGCCGAGCCACAAGGAGATCTTCGCCGGTTTCTCCCCCCAGCTCACCCTGGAGGCCGCGATGCTGAAGGCCGGCGCCTTCCGCGGCCTCGGCGCGGCGGCCGAGACGCCCGACCTCCTCTACGTGCGGGCGGGCGGCGGCAAGACCCCCCTCGATCCCGCGCCCCTCAAGCCGCCCCGCGGCGACCCCCGCAGCGTCGCCGAGATCGTGGACGAGCACGCGGCGCGCCTGCGCGGCCTCGTCGCCCGCTTCCTCGCGGGCGAGGCCGCCTACCTGTCCCGCCCCTACCCGAAATACGCCAAGGCCTATTCGGCCTACGACCATCTGGCGCGGGTCAAGGAATGGTCGCTCGTCGGGGGCGAGGAGTAGGGGCCGGTCCCGATCGGCTTGGCCGTGATGGGCGTGCCTTCCGGCCCCGTCCGGATCCTCCGTGAACGCTCGCCCCTCAGGCGGCCCTGGACTCGCGCGGTCCCTCACGACCCGCTTCCGGCCTGCCCGGTTGCCGGGGTTCTTCCGGACATCCGCTCGTCAGACACGATGGCCTGACGCCTGCCGCACCGCGGATTTCTGGCGCCAAGCATGGCTGTGAGGCGACCGTCCCTCTCCGGATACACCGCCTGGATGTGCCGGCCGGCCCGGGGCTCGCGCGAACCCCCTCGCGCTCGGTGACTTCGATCCGACCGCCGCCGCCTCCTGACAAGGACAGCGCCAGCATTCCGAAGAGAGTCTCTCAAGGCTAAGCTTGATGCCGGCCCTCGATACTGTCTCCGTCGAGCAAGTCGGCGCCGGGTCATCGATTCGTCACAATGGCAGCGAAATTTCAACCAAATGTTGCAGTCTACGCCGAGACGTCGCGTGCGCAGACCTCTGAGGCACGCGGGCGCTCCCAGCCGTTCGATGAGAACAGTCTTCGTTCTGGCCGACAAGAGGAGCGGGCCGTGCGAGAGGTAGCAAGTCGTCATGATAAGTCTAGAAGACGGCAGCTCGGGGGAGGAGCTTGCGGCCGAGCGCGAGATGGCCAAGCGCCTGCGCGCCCGCAGCCGACATCCGAGGCGCCGCGTTCTGGCGCTCGTCGTCGTGGCGGGCGCGGCCATGACGGCGGCCTGGGTGCAGCTTTCGTCGCCGGCCTTGTCCCCGGCCGTCCCGGTCGAGGCGATGATCGCCTCGCGGTCGACGCCTTCCCTGAGGGGAGGCGCGGGCACCGATCCGAGCAGCGATTCTCCGAGCGGCGAGTCTCGGCCGTCTCCCGACCAGGTTGGCTTCGGCACGGCCGCCTCTGAGCCGCCTCCGCCAACGCCGGGCGTCCAGCACGACGCGTCCGCGGAGCGACCGATCGAGGTGGCTCCTCCGGCGCTGCGGCCGGCGCCGACGCTGCCCGTCGCGACCGAGCAACCGGTAGCGCCGTCAGGCGCCACCGCGTCCGCCGCGGAGGCCTTGCCGGTTTCGGAAGGGCGCGCCGCCGGCTCCGTCACACGCGCTGAGGCCGCGGCCTACGTGAGGCGAGCGCGGGACCTGATCCGGACGGGCAACATCGCAGCCGCCCGGGGCGTGCTGGAGCACGCGATCGAGAGCGACGACGGCGAAGCCCTCTTCATGCTCGCGGAGACCTATGACCCGGCCGCCCTGCAACGGTGGGGAGCCCGCGGAATCCGGGCAAACCCCGACCTCGCGCGAAGCCTTTACGGCCGGGCCTCGGACCAGGGCTGGCGCGCCGCGAGCCAGCGGCTGCTCGCACTGGGTCGATAGCCGCGTAACGTTGAGACAACGCGCCTGACAAGAGCCGAACGGGGAGCGCCGGCCGTGACGACGATGATGAGATTCCTGCGAGCCGGCGTCCTGCTCGGCGTGCTGTTGCAGGCCGACCTCGCGCAGGCGCAGTTCTGGCGCCAGGAGGCCGGGCAATCCGAAGCCGCCGCTCAGCCCGCTCCGGCTGCGCCCGCCGCTCCGGCGCGCCGGCGTCCTGCGGCGCCCCAACCCTCCGCGCGCGATCGCATGAATGCCTGGACGGTCGGGCTCGCCGGAGGGCTGCTCGAAGGCGCACCGATCCGTCTCGCCGCGGAAATCGCCAGGGTCGTCGATGACGGCGACAATCTCCGCGTCCTTCCGATCGTCACCCGCGGTCCTACCGAGAACGTGCAGTCGCTGCTTCATCTGAACGGCGTCGATGCCGCCATCATCAACGCGGACGCGCTCGAGGACTTCAAGGCCAGCGTTCCGGACATCAAGCGGAGAGTGGCGCTGCTGATCAGCCTGTTTCCCTCCGAACTGCAGGTGTTCGTGCGGCCGGAGATCCAGAGCCTGAAGGATCTCGCCGGCAAGAAGGTCAACTTCAACACCGCCGGCACCGCGGCTGCCTACACCGGACCCCTCGTCCTGAAGCGGCTCGGCATCGCGGTCGAAGAACGCTTCATTCCGCATCAGACCGCCCTTGACCAGCTGCGCACGGGAGAGATTGCGGGCGTCGTCTTCGTGACGGCCAAGCCGGCCGAGGCCTTCCTGAAAGGTCGATGGGAGGGCGGATACAAGTTCCTGCCTGTCGAGTACTCCGAGTCTCTGAGCGATTACTACGTCCCCGCCGTTCTGGATGCGGCGGACTACCCCGGATTGATTGCTGCGGGAGAGAAGGTCCGGACGATCTCGGTGCCGACGATCCTCGTCTCCTACAACTGGCCGCGCAGCTCCGACCGCTACCGGCGCGTCGCCCGTCTGACGACGACGCTCTTCGACCGGATCGAGGCGCTGCACGCGCCCGGGTTCCACCCGAAGTGGAAGGACGTGAACCTGGCGGCCGAGGCGGGCCAGCTCGTCCGCTTCCCGGCTGCGCAGGAATGGCTGGATCAACGGAATGGCGGCGCGAAGGCGCAAGCCGGCGAAGTGCGGGTGGCGCGCGCGCAAGCCGAGCAGGCGGCGCCGAACGACAAGGCCGAACAGGAACGTCTGTTCAAGGAGTTTCTGGAGTGGCGCCGTCGCCGGCCGTGATGCCGTCGGCCGCAAGGCGTGCGAGGAGAGCAGGAATGGTTCGCTGGATAGCGTGCATGGTTCTCGCGTTGGCAGCCGCGATGTCGGTGGCCGGGGCGTCGGAGCGTTACGGCGATCAGAAGGTCGTCTATCACATCAGCTTTGACGGGGGAGACTCGGGCAAGGCCTACACGCGTGCATTGATCAACGCGCAGAATCACATCGACGCGGTCGGACAGGATCGGATCCGGATCGCTGTCGTGATGCACGGGGATGGGGTCGACCTCCTCAAGGAGGCCAAATCGAATTCCGCGCTGCAAACGCGCATCACTCAATTGAAAGCGAAAGGCGTGAAGTTCGAGGTTTGCAACAACACTCTCACCAACCGGAAAATCAATTATTCCGAAGATCTTTTCGGGGTGTCCGAGAAGGATATAGTTCAATCCGGAGTTGCTGAAGTCGTCAGGCTTCAGCAGGAGGGCTATAGCTATCTGCGTCCCTGACCGCAGATCGGTGTCCGCGGCGGATCCGCTCGCGCCGATCACTTGAGGCTTTGCGCGGTCCGATCGTGCCCATCATCGAGATGGTCCCTCTCCGGACGGCTTCTCGGGCACGATATGGCGGGCGATTTTGCATAGACTCCGCGCCGCCCCCATGCGGGCGGGACGAAATTCAGACCAGCAGCCCGCATGTCCTCACGAGGTCTGCTCTCGCATGAGAAGCAGCCATTCCAGCAAGACACGCGAATGGCGGCTTGCCGGTCTTGAATGACCTTTGCGCGGGCTGCAGAGAGCCGCTTCAGCAGCCCTGCGACACTCAGCCTGTCCCGGTTCTGATCCGAGACAGCATTCGTCGGCGTGGCCCCGGTTCGGCGGCGACGCCGATGCTCGCGTGCGCCGGCCGACCGTGGCCCGTGCACCGCCCCCGCCCGCAAAGCCTGTGCACAACCCCGCACGAGGCGCCCGCCGCCACGCCCCCGCAAGCTCCGCGCAGGCAGAGTGATGCCTCACGCCATAGCGCGGGCAGCGGGCCGGAATCGGGATGGGGATCGAGGGGTTCGTCGTCGATACGCTCACGCAGACGGCGCAGCGGCGCGCGGCGGATCCGCGGGCCTCGGCCTGGGTGTCGGCCAATGCGGGGGCGGGCAAGACCAAGGTGCTCACCGACCGGGTGGTGCGCCTGCTGCTGCATGGCGCGCCGCCGGCCAAGATTCTGTGCCTCACCTTCACCAAGGCGGCCGCCGCCAACATGGCGATCCGGGTCTTCGAGCGGCTCGGACGCTGGGTCACCCTCGACGAGGCGGCGCTCGCGGCCGAACTCACCGCGCTCGAAGGCGAGCGGCCGGAGGCCGCAACGCTGCGGCGGGCGCGGCGCCTCTTCGCGCGGGCGGTGGAGACGCCGGGCGGCCTCAAGATCGAGACCCTGCACGCGCTCTGCGAGCGGCTGCTGCACCTCGCGCCCTTCGAGGCGAACGTGCCGGCCCGCTTCGTGGTGCTCGACGAGGCGCAGACCCGCGAGGCGGTGGACCGCACCATCGACAACGTGCTGGCCGACGCGGTGGACGGGGCGCATCACGCCCTCGCCGAGGCGCTGGCGCTCGTGGCGCCGGAGGCCGCGGGCGAGGCCCTGCGGCGGGCGATCGTCGAGGCGGTGGGCTGCCGCGCCGTGCTCACCCACCCGGACGGCGTGCCGGCGCGCATCGCCCTGCTGCACGGCGCGCTCGGCCTCGCGCCCGGCGAAACCGTCGCGGCGGTCGAGGCGCGGATGCTGGAGGGCGGTCCCGACTGGGCCGGCCCCGTCGCGGCCCTGCGCCAGACCGGCAAGGCCACCGATGCGAAGCGGGCCGAGGCGCTGGCGCTCGCGGCCGCGGCCGAGGGGCCGCAGCGCCTGCCGCTGCTGCTGGCGGCCTTCTTCAAGGACGAGGGGGAGGGGGAGCCCTACGCCGCCTCGCAGTTCGGCACCAAGGCGGTGCCCGAGGCCATGCGTCAGACGCTCCTCGACGAGCAGGCCCGGCTCGGCGCCCTGCGCGAGCGGCTGAAGGCCGCACGCGCCTTCGCGCGCACGCAGGCCCTGTTCACGCTGGCGGCCGAGATCTTCCGGCGGGTCGAGGCCCAGAAGGCGCGGCTCGGCGCCCTCGACTTCGACGACCTGATCCACAAGACGCTCGACCTGCTGACCCGGGTCGATTCGGCCTGGGTGCTCTACAAGCTCGACCGTGGCATCGATCACGTGCTGGTGGACGAGGCCCAGGACACCAACCCGCAGCAATGGGAGATCCTGCGCCGCATCACCGAGGATTTCTGCGCCGGGGAGGGAGCGCGGCCCGGGCTGGTGCGCACCCGCTTCGCGGTGGGCGACCCCAAGCAGTCGATCTACAGCTTCCAGGGCGCCGCGCCCGAGCAGTTCGAGGTGACGCGCCGGGCGTGGCGCCGGGCGGCCGAGGAGGCCCGCCTGCCCTTCGCGGATGTGGGGCTCACCCTGTCGTTCCGCTCGGCGCTCGGCGTGCTGCGGGGGGTCGACGCGACCTTCGCGCTGCCCGAGCATTACCGCGGCCTCTCCTTCGGCGACGCGGCGTTGGGCACCGTCCACGCCACGGCCCGCACCGGCGCGCCGGGGCAGATCGAGCTGTGGCCGACCGAGACCCCCAGCGAGGAGGAGGAGCCGGACGCCTGGACGCAGCCGGTCGATGCCGTCGAGGCCGGAGCGCCCGCCCTCGTCACCGCCCGGCGCGTGGCCCGCGCGGTGCGGTGCTGGACCGGCACCGGCGACGCGCAGGGCCGGGTCTGGCGGCCCGGCGACATCCTGATCCTGGTCCGCAAACGCTCCGCCGCCTTCGAGGGCGTGATCCGCGCGCTGAAGGCCGAGGGGGTGCCGGTGGCCGGCCAGGACCGGCTCGACATCGCGGCCCACATCGCGGTGCTCGACCTCGTGGCGGCCGGCCGCGCCGCCCTGCTGCCCGCGGACGACCTCACGCTCGCCACCGCGCTCAAGACGCCGCTCGTGGGCCTGAGCGACGACGACCTCGTGCGCATCGCGGCCGGCCGCGACCCGGCCGAATCGCTCCAGGCCGCGCTCCTGCGCCACGCGGATTCCGGCGACCCGGCCGCGCGGCGGGGGGCGGCGGCGCTCGCGGGCTGGCAAGATCTCGCGCGGCGGCACGGGCCGTTCGGCTTCTACGCGGACCTGCTCGGGCCGGGGGGCGGGCGGGCGCGGCTGGTGGCGCGGCTCGGCGGCGAGGCGGGCGACGCGATCGACGTCTTCCTCACTGCCGCCGCGCAGGCCGAGCAGGGGGCGGACGCGCCCTCGCTCACCGGTTTCCTCTCGCGCTACGAGCCGAGCGGCGGCCGGGACGCGGGCGGCCACACGGTCAAGCGCGACCTCGACGCGGCCCGCGACGAGGTGCGGGTGATGACCGTGCACGGCGCCAAGGGCCTGGAGGCGCCGCTCGTCGTGCTGATCGACGGCTGCGAGACGCTCGGCCGCAACGACCCGCCGCTCTTGCTGGTGCCGGTGGGCGACGGCACGGTGCCGGTCTGGTCCGCCGCCCGGGCGCACGATTGCCCCGCCGCCGCGGCGGCCCGGGCCGGGCTGCACGCCCGCGCCCGCGAGGAGCACAACCGCCTCCTCTACGTCGCCCTGACCCGGGCCAAGGACCGGCTCGTGATCGCGCCCTTCCGCGGCAGCGAGCGCGAGACGCCGGAGGCGTGGTGCGAGATGGTCCGGCGCGGCCTCGTCGCGGCCTTCGGCGGCGTCGAGCGCGCGGAGATGCCCTACGGCCCGGCCGAGACCTGGCGCGAGGGCGCGGCGATCCCGGTGGCGGCGTCCGCCCCGGACCCCGTCCGCGCGGCGGTCGCCCCGCCGGACTGGCTCTTTCGCCCGGTGGCGCCGGAGGCCGAGCCGCAACCGCCGCTGCGCCCCTCGGGGCTCGGCGCCGCCGACGCCCCGCGCCGCAGCGAGGCGCGCGCCGGCGATCCGCAGGCGCGCCGCCGCGGCATCCTCGTCCACGCGCTCCTCGAACACCTGCCCGCCATCGCGCCCGCCCTGCGCGCCGGGGCGGCCGAGACCTACGTGGCGGCCCGCGCGCCGGGCCTGCCGGCGCCGGAGCGCGCCGCCATCGCGGATTCGGTGCTGCGCCTCCTCGACGACCCGGACCTCGCGGTGCTGTTCGGCCCCGAGGCCCGGGCCGAGGTCTCGCTCGCCGGCACCGTCACCCTCGACGGCCGGGACTGGCCGGTGCACGGCCGCATCGACCGGCTGGCGGTGACGCCGGAGGCGGTCTGGATTGCCGACTTCAAGACCGGCCGCCCGCCCGCGCCGGACGCCCCGGTGCCCGCGGGCCACGCCGCGCAGGTCGCGCTCTACGCCGCGCTCCTCACGCGCATCCATCCCGGGCGCCGGATCGTGCCGCTCCTCGTCTGGACCGCCGGGCCGGTGATTCGCCGCCTCGACGCGGAGGCCTGCGCGGCGGCGCTGGCGGTGATTCGCCCGGCGTGAGGCCGGATGTGCGGTCGCGCACAGCCGTGTGCGCCGGGCGCGGCCCTGCGCGCTTGATCGCCGTGAGGCGGCTTCCTACGTTGCGGCGACGCGGGATGATGGCCGGGTTCGCCGCGTCCCGGATGGAAAGGGTTGTGCGATGGCAACCGTGAAGGTGACCGACGCGAGCTTCAAGCAGGACGTCTTGGAGGCGTCCGAGCCCGTGGTCGTCGATTTCTGGGCGGAGTGGTGCGGTCCCTGTCGCGCCATCGGCCCGGCGCTGGAAGAGATTTCGAGCGAGATGCAGGGCCGGGTGAAGATCGCCAAGGTCAACGTGGACGAGAATCCCGGCATCGCCTCGGAATACGGCATCCGGTCGATCCCGACGCTGATGATCTTCAAGGACGGCAAGCTGGCGAGCCAGAAGGTCGGTGCCGCCCCCAAGGGCGACCTCTCGCGCTGGATCCAGTCGACGAGCGCCTGACCGCCGCTCCTGCCGACGACGGAGCCCGGCCGCGAGGCCGGGCTTTTTCGTGCCTGATGGGCCCGAAATGCGAAAAAGCCCGGCCTCGCGGCCGGGCTTTCCGTCGAGCGACGCAGGTCGCGTCGGTCCTACCAGGTGCCGAACTTGTAGTTCAGACCGGCGCGGACGACGACGAACTCGTCGTTGCGGCGGTTGAACACGCCCGGGACCGCGATCGAGAAGGGCAGGGCCGCGTTCACGACCGTGCCGTTGCCCGTCACCGCGAACGCGCCGTTCAGGCTGTTGCGGTCGAGGTTCACGTAGAGGGCTTCCACCTTCAGCGTGACCGCGTTCGAGCGGAAGAAGTTCAGGAACGAGTCGGTCGGGAGGGCGTACTCGATGCCGCCGCCGGCGGTCCAGCCGGTGCGGAAGTCGTCGTTGTTCGGCAGGCCGAAGTTGGTGCCGCCGCCCGAGCCGTAGGCGAAGCCGCCGGTGCCGTAGAACAGCACGCGGTCGAAGGCGTAGCCGAGGCGACCGCGCACGGTGCCGAAGAAGTCGAGGCCCGACAGCCCGCTCGGGTTGAACACCCGGGTGCCCGGAACCAGGGTGGCGCCCGGCGTGAAGAACGCCGCGAAGTTGTTGCGGTCACGGCCGAAATCGACGTACTGCGCGTCGGCCTCGATGCCGACCACGAAGCCGGCGCCCGGCGTGAAGAACGCCGCGAAGTTGTTGCGGTCACGGCCGAAATCGACGTACTGCGCGTCGGCCTCGATGCCGACCACGAAGCCGGCGCCCGGCGTGAACTGGTAGTTGTAGCCGATCTGGCCGCCGCCGACGAAGCCTTCGGTGGCCCGGTCACGGAAGGCGAAGATGCCGACGCCCTGGACGCCGCCCGGCGCGGTCACGACGAGCGGGTTGCGGGTGGCGACGATCTGCGGGCCGTTGTCGTTGCGCGCGTCGAAGCCGTAACCGGCGTTGAAACCGGCGTAGAAGCCCGTCCAGGTGAAGACCGGGATCGGCGCGATCAGCGGCGGAGCGACGCGGCGCGGCAGGTCGGCCGCGGCGGCCGCGCCGGTCAGGGCGGTAGAAATAGCAAACGCACTCAGAAGCTTCTTCATGATGGTCCCCCAGCAGGTTCCCCGATCGAGGTCCAAGCTAGACCATTCGGCCTCTTCGCGATGTAGCGCATGCGCCACAGGATCGCCGGAAAGCCACAATCCTGGCGCGCGTGATGCAAGGATAGCCACCCTGACCAGGCAGCGTGCAGGTTGCACGCGTCCGGTCGCCGTCGGGCGAAGCCGTTCAGCCCCCTTCCGCGCGGGTCATGTCCGTCCGGTTGCGGGACGTCGCGCTCATTCGCCGCCCGGCGCGACCTTCAGCTGGTCGATCGTCCAGACCCACGTCCCGTCCTCGCCCTGCCGCGCGACCTCGACGGAGAGCGTGCCGCGCCCGGAGCGCGCCATCGTCAGGGCGAGCGGCCCGTTCCGGATGACGGGCAGGGCATCGACCGGCGGGAAGTGCGATCGCTTGCGCAGCAGGCCGTCGTAGAAGCGGCGGATCTCGTCGTGGCCGCGGGCCACGACCTCGCCGGCGGCCAGGACGGCGTCGGGCGCATAGAGCGCCACGAGGCCGTCGACGTCTCCCGCATTGGCCCGCGCGAGAAACAGGGCGGTGAGGTCCTCGGGCGCGCGGGCGGGTGCTCGGTCGGTCTCAGGCATCGCGTCTCTCCTGCGTCGGTTGTCCGGCGGTGCTCCGGTGCGGCTCGACGGTGTCGGGCTCGGGAAGCCGCGTGCCCGTCGTGTCGCGCACGGTGACCCGGACCGGCACGCCGGCCTCCACGCTCTCCGAGACCGTGCAGAACTTGCGGAACTGCGCCAGCACCTTGTCGAGGCGGTCGGCCTCGACCGAGGCGAGATCGAGGACGATCGCAACATCGATCGCGCTGACCCTCAGGCGCCCCGCTTCGTTGCGCTCGACGTGGCAGCTCGCCTTGGCGGCGAGGCCGGCCGTGGGCTGGCGGTACTTGCGGAGCGCGAAGACCAGGCTGCCGCACAGGCAATTGGCGACGCAGGCCGCCAGCATCTGCTCCGGACACGGCCCTTCGCCTGCCCCGATCGGGTCGGGCTCGTCGACGAAGAGCTGCGGCAGCGTCTCCCCGAAATCGATGAGGAACTGGTAGTTCTGCAGGTGCCTCAGGGAGACGTCGAGCTGCACGGTCATGGCGGAACTCTGACTCCAGGAGGAAAGCGGCTCTCGGCTCGGTCCCCAAACGATCCTGCGGCTCGTGCCAACCATCCGGCCGCGTGCCGATGCGGGGAGGGTCTGCACACTCCCAAGTTGGCATGCGGTATGCCAAACGTGCAAGGGAGGCCTTTGATTCGCCCTGCCGGTCAGGCCGCGCCCGGACAGGCTTGGACAGCACCGCCGCTCCGGGCGCCGATCGGCCGGAGCGGCGGTTCTCACGGAGGATCGTAGCATCTCGAACGCCTTTGCGCTGCCCGCAGCGGCAACGTCCGCCCGCAAGCGTGTTCGCGCCCTCATGCCAAGGATCCAGCGGAGGCGCCGGCCGCCGATGTCGCTATTGGGATACACCTCGAAAGTATCGGTTGCGGATATTGGGTGCACGATTTAATAGCGCAACCCAATCATAAGCGTTGGAGAGATCGGGGGGAATGAGGCCGTCCATTTATTGCCAGCAGGTTCTTGTCGATACTGGCGGCGCCGATGAGCGGGGTTGTCTGTTGTTCGTGAACGAGCGCCTGGTCGCCGTCCTCGTTTACTTGGAGCAGGACGAGGACCTCAAGCCTGAGTTGTGGGGGCGCTGGTTCGTCGAGGCCGGGTTCGGTCCGTGTCAGCAAGGCAACACCGCCACGACGTTCGCGTCCACCGACGAGGCCATCCGCTGGGCCTGCGAACAGGTCGCCCAAGCCGCCGACCGACCGTCGCCCGATGCCGTGCAGGCCGACCGTTCTCCGCGATCCAGCCAGAACGTCTGAGAGGCTCCCGGGCGTACATCGTCCGGCCGTGCCGTGACGGGTCCGATCAGCGCATGCGGAGGCGGGCGCGAGGAACTAATCCGTTCGGCATAATCCTCAGGGCGGAGTGCGCCCGCGTTAGACAAATGTTAACCATCGCTTCAAGCACGGGGCAGGCGATTCGGCACAGGTGGCATCGGACATGCGCGTCGGTTCAGGGACGGTCGTGATCGCCGAGGACGAAGCGGATGGCTGTGCGCTGGAGCGCGTCGATCTCGCCATCGCGGATGCGCTCTCGACGATCGACGAGGTCAGGGCGGCCCTCGACGCGGCGGCGGCCCAGATCGCCCGCGGGCTGGAGATCCTGACCGATCGCGCCAAACAGTCGGCGGCCTGCGGGTACTGACCGGCTCGCCGGCCGGGCCGGGAACGGTGCCGCCGTTCGTGAGACTTCGTTCCTATCTGGGCAGCGCTGCCGGGGATGTGCCCGCTCGCTGCCAGCCGGTGCGCGTCCACCCTTACCATCGGCATGACGTGAAGAGCCGTACGGTGCGACCGCCGACCGGTCGGCTTCGCCTGCGGCCCGCCGAGGACGACCGAATGTCTTGTGCGCTGCGGCAACGGTTCCATGCCGCGCCTGCATGGCAGCTCATCCATCGCCGCGCGTTGCATGTTGCGCTGCAGCGTGGGAATTTGAACCCATCACGGCGGCGATGGCGTCGCGGCCGTGTAGCCCTCTTGGGCGTTTCCTCCCTAGACTTCGGGCCGCTCCGCAAGGGCGGCCTTTTTTCTGCGCGGGATCCGGCCGCCATGCGGGGGCCCCGCGACGCCATGTGCCGGAGCCGGGCCCGCACCCGCCGGCCCGTCTCCGCGTTGGGGCTCGACCGGGCGGTGCCGCCAGTGCGCTGCCACGACACGGAGGAACCCCACGATGGCGGCCAGCACCGAATCCCTGTCCGATCGCGCGCTCTCGATCGTCACCTTCGCGGCCTATCACCACCTGATCGGCGGCCAGCCGATCCGCGCGGTGGTGCGGCGGGACGGGGCCGGCCACCGGGCCGATCCGGACGGCGTCAAGGAGGTCGAGGAGCGGGGCCTCGCGACGGTGAGCGAGGACGAGATCACCTTCACGCCCGAGGGCGTGACCGTCGTGGAGACGGTGGTGGCGGCCATCCGGCAGGCCGCCGGACGGTGAGCGCAGGCGCGAGCGCGGGGCCGCTCAGGCGATCGGCTGCCCGGCCTCGCCGTAGCCAGCCTGGGCGGCCCGGTGGTTCGCACGGCCGAACCGCAGCGTGAGCCGTTCGAGGTCGTCGATCGCCGCGAGCAGGCGCTCGCGCGCCGGCTCCGCCCGATCCGGCCCGTCGTGGAGCGCCGCCTCGGCGAAATTCACGGCGGCGATCAGCACGCGGTCGCGGCCGTCTTCGAGCCGCGGGTCGCGCTCGACATGGCCCCGCACGTCCGCGTCCCAGGCCCGCACCACGGCCCAGGGCAGGTCGTCGGCACCGAGCGGCCCGGGATGCGCCCGTGCGTGACCGCGGGGGGG
>NZ_JBKIBX010000005.1:168191-194301 GCF_046557895.1 Methylobacterium oryzisoli
CGCCGCGCGCCCGACCAGATCCGCGAGTGTCATCGTCACGCGCCCTCTCCCCGCTTCCGGCCGGTCCGCCGCGTCAGGGCAGCCCGCTCCCGCCGGCCGCGCCGTAGACCTGACCGGTGGCGAAGCTGCCATCCGCGGCCGCGAGCTGCACGTAGATGCCGCACAATTCGGCCGGCTGGCCCGGCCGCCCGAGCGGCGTCTGCCCGCCGAAGCGCTCCAGCTTCTCCGGCGCGGCACCTCCCGTCACCTGCAGCGGCGTCCAGATCGGCCCCGGCGCCACGCCGTTCACCCGGATGCCCTTCGGCCCGAGCTGCTTGGCGAGCGAGCGCACGAAGTTGGTCGTGGCCGCCTTGGTCTGCGCGTAGTCGTACAGGTCGGGCGTCGGGTCGGTGGCCTGCTCGGAGGTGGTGGCGATGATGCTCGCGCCGGGCTTCAGGTGGGGCAGGGCGGCCTTGATGAGCCAGAACGGCGCGTAGATGTTCGTCTTCATCGTCCAGTCGAACTGCTCGCTGGTGATGTCGAGGATCGAGGCGTGGGCCTGCTGGCGCGCCGCGTTGCTCACCAGGATGTCGAGCCCGCCGAGCCCCTGCACCGCGCGGGCGACGAGATCCGTGCAGTAGCGTTCGTCGCGCAGATCGCCCGGGATCGCGACGCCCGTCCGGCCCGCATCCCTGATCAGCGCCAGCACCTCGCGCGCATCCGCCTCCTCGTCGGGCAGGTAGGCGATGGCGACGTCGGCGCCCTCGCGCGCGAACGCGATGGCGGCGGCTCGCCCCATGCCCGAATCACCCCCAGTGATCAGCGCCTTGCGGCCCAGGAGCCGTCCCGCGCCGCGGTAGCTCTCCTCGCCGTGGTCCGGCCGCGGCTCCATCCGGCCCGCGAGGCCGGGCCAGGGCTGCGACTGCCGCCGGAAGGGCGGCCGTGGATACTTGGTCGTCGGGTCGGTGAGGGGCTGGGCGGCCGGGCCGGGAGCGGCGGAGGCCGGCCCGGCCGCGGCCGCCGCCGCGAGCCCGCCGCCCACGCCGGCGACGATCTGGCGGCGGGAGAGGGCGCTCTGCTCGTTCGAATCCATACGATGATCGTTCCTGCGTGGCGTCGGGTGCGGCTGGCGGGAGTTCAGGTCTTGCTCGTGCCGCGCGCGGGCGGCGTCGGGGCATCCTCCGTCCGGTCCGCCTCCGGCGGATCGGCCTCGACGCCGCTGCCGTGGCGGCTGCGCGCGACCGGCTCGGCCGCCGGATCGGTGCCGTCGGCGACGCCGCTGCGCTCCTGGCGTTCGAGCGGGTTGATGGGTTTCCTGTCCTCGACCGAGTGCGTCTTCTGGGCCATGGGTACCTCCTACGGGTATGTCGCGGAGGCGACGCCCCGGCGCCCGGAATGTTTCGGGCCGCGGTCATTCGGACGCAGGCGGCACCGGCCGCGCGGCGTCCCGCTGCAACTCTTCCGGCACGAGCGTCGCCGCCTTCTGGCGCGCGACGAGGTCCGGAAGGCCGACCGGCCGGTAGTCCCAGGCATCCACGCCGACGTCGCAGGAGCGGCGCGTGTCCGGCAGCGTGCCGTGGGTGTGCCCGTAGAGGTGGCGCGTGCCCCGCCACAGGCCCGGCCAAGCGCGGTGGGCATAGTGGGCGAGGAAGAGGCGGCACTCTGCGCCCGCCCCGTCCGCCACCCGGATCCGGGCGCTCTCGACGGGCGGATCGGCCCAGGGCAGGCCCAGCACGCGGTTGGTGTCGTGGTTGCAGCGCACCAGCCGCTTGGTGCCGTTGAGCCGCGAGAAAATCTCGCGGCAGCGCAGCCGGCTCGCCCCGGCGGCGAAGTCGCCGAGGTGCCAGACCTCGTCGTTCGCCGACACCGTCTCGTTCCAGAGGCGGATCAGCGCCTCGTCATGCGCCTCCAGGCCGGCGAAGTGCGCGGCGCGCTGGCGCAGGACGTGGGCATCGCCGAAATGTGTGTCGGCGGTGAAGTAGGTCGCCATGCCGGCCGCGACGCGCGGCGGTCCGTGCGGCTAGCGGCCGGCCTCGCCCTCGTCCAGGAAGGCCTGCACCGCCCGGAAGAGGTCGAGGCGGTTGCGCTCCATGATGATGGTGTGGGTGCCCTCGCCGAGTTCCACCATGCGCTTCGTCGGCGCGTTGACGAGGAGCGGAAACAGGGTCTGGCGCATATAGGCGGGCGTATCGCGGTCCCATTCCGCCGCGACGAGCAGCACCGGCACGGTGATCCGGGCCGGATCGTAGACGGGCTTGCCCGCGTTCCAGAACTCGGCCGTGTCGGCCACGGTGCCGTTCGGCGCGCGCAGGAGCGGCGGATCGGACTTCCCGCTCTCCGGATCGCTCGCCCAGGTGGCGTCCGCCCATTGCTCGAACCACCCGGCCGGGATCAGGCCCGCCTTCTTGTCCTCCGGCACGCCGTTGAGCCAGCGCTCCCGCGCCTGGTCCTTGCGCACGGTGCGGTAGGCCGGGATCGGCCCGGGGCCGGTCTGGACGAGGCTCGGCGTGGTGCGGATCCATTGCGGCGCGTAGAGGACGAGGCGCGCCACCTTGTCCGGGTTCTGCGTCGTGTAGGTCGCCATGATGGTCGTGCCCCACGACCATCCGATCAGGGTCAGCCGCTCGATGTTGCGGCGCTTGAGGATCGCCTCGACGGCGCTGCCGACGTCCTTCGCGGCGGTCTCGGTGCGGGCGATCGGCGGGTTCGCCTCCGGCCGCTCGGCCATCGCGGGCGGCCGGGTCGAGCGCCCGTAGCCGCGCACGTCCACGAGGTAGACGTCGTAGCCGCGCGCCGCGATGTACTCCATCCACGACTGGCCGCCGAGCGGCAGGTCGAAGGCGGTCTCGGCCGGGTAGGTCGAGCCGTGGACGAACAGCACGGTGCGCTCGGGCCGGAAGGTGGTCATGTCGGCCGGTCGCTTGTTGCGCACGTAGAGCGACAGGCCCGGCTCGCCGGCCGGCACCATCATCTCCTCGGTCACGAGCCGTGGCCCGGCCCTCGGCGCTCCGGTTTCCTGCGCTCCTGCGCCCGGCGCTCCCGCGAGAAGGACCGCCCCGAATGCGGCCCCGCGGGCGAGCGATCGCGTCCAGCCCATGTGCACCCAGCCCAAGTGCATCCAGCCCATGTGCGTCCTCCCTGTCGTCGTTGCGGGGTAATGTCGGGCTGCGGCGCGCCCCGGCAAGCGGCCGAGCGGCGCCGGGCCGCCGATCGGCCTCGCAGGCCGCCAATCGGCATTGGACAGGGACGGTCCGCGCCAGCATGATCCGCCCCGCGCGGCGAGGCGCCCGCGCCCGTCCGGGGAGGGGCCGGCAGCGGCCGGCGAGCCCTGCCGCGACGGTCCTGCGTTCGGGACCGGAACGGCGCAGGGCTCCGGATCCCCACCATCGAGCCGCCGCCGAGGACCCGCGCCCATGACGCCCTTCACGTTCCAGACCTGCCCCAACATCCTGTTCGAGGCCGGGGCCTCGGCGAAGCTGCCCGAGATCGTCGGGGCGCTCGGCGCCCGGCGGGTCCTGCTCGTGACCGACCGCGGCGTGCGCGGGGCGGGGCTGACCGCGCGGGCGGAGGCGGCGCTGGCGCAGGCCGGGATGCATCTCGGCGTGTTCGACGACGTGGCGGCCGACCCGCCCGCCGCGGTGATCGAGGCCGCCACCGCCCAGGCGCGGGCACAGGAATGCGACCTCGTCCTGTCGATCGGCGGCGGTTCGGCCCTCGATACGGCGAAGCTCGTCGCCTACCTCGCGCGCAGCCACGACCGGCTGGACGACATCTACGGCGTCGGCCTCGCCACGGGGCCGCGCCTGCCCCTCGTCCTGGTGCCGACCACCGCCGGCACCGGCTCCGAGGTGACGCCGATCTCGATCGTGACGACGCCGACGAGCGAGAAGAAGGGCGTGGTCTCGCCCCGCCTCCTGCCCGACTGGGCGGTGCTCGACCCCGAACTCACCCTCGGCCTGCCGCCCGCCGTCACGGCGGCGACGGGCATCGACGCGATGGTGCACGCCATCGAGGCCTATACCAGCCGCCACCGCAAGAACCCGATCTCCGACCAGCTCGCCCGGCAGGCGCTGGCGCTGCTCGCCGGCCACATCCGCACCGCCTGCCGGGACGGAGGCGATGTCGAGGCCCGGGCCGGGATGCTGCTCGGCTCGATGCTCGCCGGCATGGCCTTCGCGAACGCCCCCGTGGCGGCGGTGCACGCGCTCGCCTATCCGATCGGCGCGCTCTTCCACGTGCCCCACGGCCTCTCGAACGCCCTCGTGCTGATGGGCGTGATGCGCTTCAACCTGCCGGAGGCCGCGGGCCTCTACGCCGAGCTCGCGCCGCTCCTCGATCCTGCGGCGGCCGGGCTGCCGCCGGCCGCCGGCCGCTTCGTCGCGGCGCTCGACGCGCTGTGCCGCGACTGCGCGGTGCCGGCCTCCCTGGCGGCGGTCGGGATCGGCGAGGCGGACCTGCCGCGGCTCGCCGCGGACGCGATGAAGCAGACGCGCCTCCTCGTGAACAACCCGCGCGAGGTCACCTTCGCGGACGCCTTCGCGATCTACTCGGAGGCCCTCGACGGCCGCACCCGGCCGGTGCCCGCGGACGCGGGGTGAGGCCCGCATAACCCGCGCTTAGGGCTTTGCCGCTAGGCCTGGGGCCAGCGCCGTGGCGGGCTCCCCCGAGTGACCATCGTCCTCACCTTCATCTGCAATGCGGGCTTCAACCTGCTGCTCGGCCTCGTGGTGGCGGGCGTGCTCGGGCCGGAGGAGTACGGGCGGTTCGCAGTCGCGGCGACGGCGGCCGTCCTCGTCTGCACGGCCCTGTTCGACTGGCTGCGCCTGTCCACGACGCGGTTCTCGGGCGATGCGGCGAACCCCGCCTCGTCCTCCCTCAAGGCGAGCCTGGAGGCCGGCTACGGCGGCATCGCCCTGGCGATCCTGTGCCTCGCCCTCGTCCTGCACGGCCTCGGGATCGGCGTGGCGGGCGTGCCGGTCGTCCTCGTCGCCGTCACGGCGGTGGCGAACGCGCGCTTCGAGTTCCGGGCCGCCGAGGCGCGGGCCCTGTTTCGCGACCGGACCTATCTCTGGCTGGTCGCCTCGAAAAACAGCCTCGCGCTGGTCCTGGGCGTGGCCGCGGCGGCCTGCCTCGGGAGCGCGGCCTGGGTGATCGCCGTGATGGCGCTGTGCACGGTGCTGGCCACCCTGACGGTGCGGGCCTCGCTCGACCGCCACCCGGCCCCTCTCGCGCAGGCGCGGCGGTCCGAGGTCGCGACCTTCGCCCGCTACGGCCTGCCGATCGTCGGGGCGAACCTCGTCTATCAGGCGATTCTCCTGACCAACCGCAGCCTCGGGGTGGACGCGTTCGGCCTCGCGGCGGCCGGCCAGCTCTCGCTCGCCACCGACCTGACGATCCGGCTGCTCGTCTCGGTCGGGGCGGCGCTCGACGTCTTCCTGTTCCAGCTCGCGCTGCGGCGCCGCGCCGAGTCCGGGGAGGCGGCGGGCCACCGGCAGGTGGCCACCAACATGCTGGTCGTCGGCGCGGTGCTGTGCTTCCTCGGCACCGCCTACGTCGTCGCCATGCCGGCCCTGCAGGCGCTCTTCATCCCGGCGGCCTATCGCGGCGCCTTCGGCGACCTCAGCATCATCCTGGTGCCCGGCACGGTCGCGTTCTGCTTCGCGCAGTTCGGCCTCAACCCGATCTTCCAGCTCTCCGGCCGCACCGGCATCCTGATCGGCAGCGCCGTGGCGGCGCTCGCGGTGGACGCCGCCCTGGTCTGGCTCGTGCTGCCCCGGGCGGGGATCGAGGGCCTCGCCGTCGCGCATGCCGGCGGCCTGCTCGCGGGCGCCCTCGCGGCGGGATGGGCGGCCGCGCGGGCCAGGGCCTGCTGGCCACCCGCGCGCGACGCGCTGGCCGTGCTGGCCGCCACCGCCGCCATGGCCGGAGCGACGTGGCCGCTGCGCTCCCTGGAGACGCCCTGGCTGGCGCTGATCGGCACCGGCCTCCTCGGCACCCTGGTCTATGGCGGCCTGCTCGTCGGCCTCAACGCGGGCGGGCTGCGCGACGCGCTGCAGCGGCGCATGGCCCGGCCCGGCACGGTCGGGCCGGCGCGCGGCCCGGAGATGGAGGCGCGCTGAGTCCGGGCCGGTGCCCGACGGTGCCTCGCCGCGCGCCCGCGCGGCCCTCAGCCGGCCGCCTGCGGCGGATGCAGGCGCGGCGCCGGCCGGGTGAAGGTGCGCCGTCCCCGCTTCAGGCCGAACAGGACCGGGCTGACGGCGCAGACCGCCTCGGCTGGGTCGGCGGCGTCGAGGACCACGAGGTCGGCCGGCCGGCCCGGGGCGATGCCGTAATCGGACAGGCGCATCAGCCGCGCGGAGGAGTCCGTGATGAGGTCGAGGCAGCGGGCAAGGTCCGCGGGCGCCGCCACCTGCGCCACGTTGGCGTAGAGATTCGCCATCCGCACCAGCGAGCAGTCGCCGTAGGGCGTGAAGGGGTTGAGCACGTTGTTGGTCGAGATCGAGCAGGTCACCCCGAGGGCGGCGAGGCGGTGGGCATGCGTCACGCCGCGCGGCACGTTGTGGTCGTGCTCGCGGCCGAGCAGGAAGAGGTCGGTGGCGGGCAGCACCGTGACGGCGACGCCGGCTCCCGCGAGGCGCCGGGCCGCCGCCTCGAAGGCCTTCGGCGGCAGGGCCGAGAGCTTGGTGACGTGGCCGATCGCCACCCGCCCGCCGTAGCCGTGCGCCTCCGTCTGGCGGCAGACCTCGTCGAGGCGCAGCCACGACGGGTCCAAGTCGAAATCGAGGTGGAAGTCGATGTCGACGCCGTAGCGCCGCGCCAGGGCGAAGATGCGCGCCACGTGCCCGTCGGCGTCGCGGTCGGTGTAGGGCACGCCGCCGATCAGGTCCGCGCCCGCGTCGAGGGCCGCCACCAGCACCTCCTCGCAGCCGGGATCGTCCAGCAGCCCCTCCTGCGGGAAGACGCAGAGGTCGAGGTCCACCGCCCAGGCGTAGTCGGCCTTGAGGCGTTGGAGCGCCCGGAAACTCGTCAGGCCGATGCGGGGATCGACCTCCACGTGGGTGCGGATGCGCGTGGTGCCGTGGCCGATCGCCCGTTCCAGCGCCGTGCGGGCGCGGGCGTACACGTCCTCCTCGGTGAAGTCGCGCTTGGCCCGCGCCACCGCGGCCAGCGCCTCCTGCAGCGTGCCGCCGCCGCACTCGCAGCGGCCGAGCAGGCAGGCCTTGTCGAGGTGGAGATGGGTCTCGACGAAACCCGGCACGACGAGCCGCCCGCCCAGATCCTCCGGCGGGCACTCCGCCCGCAGGCCCGGCTCCACGGCGACGAAGCGCCCGGCGCGCACCGCGATGTCGACCGTCTCGTGCGGCCGTCCGGGCAGGCGGGCATTGGTGAACAGGTGATCGAGGCTCATCGGCGTCAGGCGGTCGTGGGCAGCATCATTCGCCGAAGTGGATACCGGTTCGGCGCTAGAAATGATGCAAAAACAACAAGATAGACGGAGCCGCTCAGGCGGCTCCGCTCAGCGCGAGAGGATGCGCTCGGCGCTGTCGTTCCAGACCTCCTGCGAGACGATGACGCCGCCGCGGATCACGAAGCGGTCGACGTAGCGGTTGCCCTCGAAGGGCGTGCCGTCCGGCCACTCGCCGTAGAGGGTGCCGAGGTTGTAGACGACCGTCTCCTCGGGCCCCGGCACCACGTCGTTGCGCAGGATGCGCTTCTTCACCCAGCGGTAGCGCGCCGCGTTGAAGGCCGTGGCCTCGCCCGGATGCCCGAACAGCCGTCCGCCCGTGAACACGATGCGCACGTCCGGCGCCATGAAGGCCGCCGCGGCGACCGGGTCGGGGCGCATCGAGGCCTCCAGAAAGGCATCGACGATCCGGGCCGCCTCGGCGGCCTCGTGCGCGGGGTCGTAGGATCTCGGGCTGGCGAGCGGCTGGGTCATCGGCGCCTCCTGGGGCAGAGGATAGAGCGGGCTGCCGCGAGATTGTATACCGTTTTATGGGCAGATCGTGCCCGAACGCTGAGCAGTCGCGGTCCGTCGCCGGACCAGCGCGGAATCCCTTCTCCCGTGCGGGAGAAGGGTAGGGATGAGGGTCCCGGGAGGGAGCCGCAGTGAAGCGCAGAACGTGGTGAGGGGAGCGGAACGGGTCAGGGTTAAACTCTAACCATCGTGCTGGCAGCGGCAGCGTTCCGCCTACCTGCGCCACCCTCCCGGGACGCTCACGCGGGATCTTCGATCCCCTGCCCCTCTCCCGCACGGGAGAGGGGATCCCCGCGCTCCAAATATCTGACCACGCGCCCCAGCCGCACCCACGGATCGTATACGCTTGGCACGAAACCTGCTGCGCGGCTCGCATGACCGCGCTCGCCTCGCTCCCCCGTGCCTCCGATCCCCCGGCCGCGCTCCCGCGCGCCAAGGCGATCGAGCTGGAGGATGCCGCTGTCACCTTCGGGCGGGGCGCCGCGGCGGTGGCGGCGCTGGCGCCGACGACGCTCGACATCCGCGCGGGCGAGTTCCTGGCCCTCGTCGGGCCCTCCGGCTGCGGCAAGTCCACGATCCTGAGGCTCGCCGCCGGGCTGATCCAGCCCAGCCGCGGGGCGGTGATCGTCGGTGGGCGCGAGGCGGGCGCGAAGGCGCTGCGCATCGGCATGGCGTTCCAGAACCCGACCATGCTCCCGTGGCTCACCATCGAGCGCAACGTGATGCTGCCGCTGCGGATCGTGGAGCCCTTTCGCTCCCAGTTCCGGGCCAAGCGGCGCACGGCCTTTCGCGACCGCGCCCACGCGCTGCTCGATCAGGTCGGGCTCAAGGGATTCGCCGGCAGTTACCCCTGGCAATTGTCCGGCGGCATGCTGCAGCGGGCCAACCTGTGCCGGGCGCTGATCCACGAGCCGCAGCTCCTGCTGCTCGACGAGCCGTTCGGAGCCCTCGACCAGTTCACCCGCGAGGAATTGTGGGGTGTCTTGCAGGACCTCTGGATCGACCGGCAGCCCACCGTGCTCCTCGTGACGCACGACCTGCGCGAGGCGGGCTACCTCGCCAGCCGCATCTGCGTGATGAGCGCGCGGCCCGGCCGCATCCTCGACGACTCGCCCGTCGCCTTTCCGCGCCCGCGCACGGTCGCGATGACCTACGAGCCGGATTTCGTCGCCCTCAACCACCGCCTGCGCGATCTCATCGTGAGCGCGCGCGCCGGGAGCGCCTGACATGGACCGGTTGCGCCAGCGCCTGTTCGCGGTCCTGCTGATCGTCGGCTTCTTCGCCGCCTGGGAGGTGCTGTGCGTCGCCCTCGGCATCTCGGACCTTGTTTTGCCGCGCCCGAGCCAGATCCTCGCGACGCTGGTCGCCCGCGCGCCCGTGCTGTGGCCGCACATGCTCCAGACCCTCGGGACCACGATGCTCGGCTTCGCGCTCGGCGTCCTCACCGGTCTGCTGATCGGGGCGGTGATCGGCGTGTCGCGGCTGGCCTACGACACCGCCTACCCGCTGCTGATCGGCTTCTCGTCGATCCCGAAGGTGGCGGTGGTGCCGATCTTCGTCCTGTGGTTCGGGTCGGGCACGGTGCCGGCGGTGCTCACCTCGCTCGTCATCTGCTTCTTCCCGATCGTCGTGAACATCGCCACCGGGCTCGCCACCACCGAGCCGGAGCTGGAGGACGTGCTCAAGGCGCTCGGCGCCTCGAAGCTCGACATCCTCTGGAATGTCGGCCTGCCGCGCACGATGCCGTTCTTCTTCGCCTCGCTGAAGGTGGCGGTGACCTACGCGTTCGTCGGCACCGTCCTGGCCGAGACCGTGGCGTCGAACCGCGGCATCGGCAACGTGATGATGGCCGCCTCCTCCAACTTCGACGTGCCGCTCGCCTTCGCGGGGCTGTTCATCCTCGCGGGGCTCGGCATCGCGCTCTACGCCGCCTTCTCGCTCGTCGAGGCGCGGGTGACCGGCTGGGCCACCCGCAAGCGCGAGATCGCCGTCTGACCCAGCACCGTCGCCGGAGCGGCGGCGAACACGATGCCGGAGACAAGCCAATCATGCGCCTGCGGGCGCGGATCACGGGAGTGCCGACGATGTTCATCCGCCTCGCCGCCACGCTGGCGCTGTGTCTCGCCGCGGGCACGGCCGTCGCGCAGACGACGGTCAAGTTCACCCTCGGCTGGAAGACGCAGGGGAGCGACGCCGCCTTCTTCCTCGCCCGCGACAAGGGCTACTTCAAGGAAGAAGGGCTGACCGTCGTGATCGACCAGGGCGAGGGCTCGGGCGCGACCGTGACCCGGATCATGGGCGGGGCCTACGACGCGGGCTTCGGCGACATCAACGCCATCATCCAGAACGCCGCGACCCGCCCCGCCGACGCGCCGGTGATGGTCTACCAGCTCTGGAATCAGCCGCCCTTCGCGATCGTCTCGAAGGCGTCGAGCGGCATCAAGACCCCGAAGGACCTTGAGGGCCGGACGGTGGGCGGCGCCCAGGGCACCCCCACCACCCGCATGCTGCCGGTCTTCGCCAAGACCAACGGGCTCGATCTCGCCAAGATCAAGCTCAGCAACATGGCGCCGAACCTGCAGGAGCCGATGCTCCTCCAGGGCCAGATCGACGCCGCGCTGGTCTTCAACATCACGAGCTACTTCAACCTCGTGTTGAACCGGCAGGATCCGGACAAGGATTTTTCCTGGATCAAGTTCGGCGATCACGGTCTCGACCTGTACTCGAACGGCGTGATGGTGTCGCAAAAACTCATCAAGGAGAACCCGAAGGCGGTGGCGGGCCTCGTGCGCGCCATCAACCGGGCGGTGATCGAGATCGGCCGCGACCAGGATCTCGGCATGGACGCCGTGGTGAAGTTCGACAACCTCGTCAACGCGACGGTGGAGAAACGCCGGCTGCAATACTCCTACGACACGCTCATCGTCTCGCCGGAGATGAAGGAGATCGGCGTCGGCGACCTCAAGGACGACCGCCTCGCGCGCGCCATCGGCCTCGTCGCGGCGGGCTACGACCTGCCGCGCCAGCCGGAGCTGGGCGCGGTCTTTTCCCGCCAGTTCCTTCCGCCGAAGGCCGAGCGGGAGCTGGTCTACGTGAAGAAGTAGGACGGAGGCCGACCGCAGCGCAGGGAACCCCTCTCCCGAGCGGGAGAGGGGCAGGGGTGAGGGTCCCGGGAGGGTGCCGCAAGAAGGCGGAACGGCGCCCGCTACCAGCACTGCCGTCCGAGCGTGAGCCGGAACCGTTCCGCTCCCCTCACCACCCGCTCAGCGTCACTGCGGCACCCTCCCGGGACCCTCATCCCTACCCTTCTCCCGCACGGGAGAAGGGATCCCGCGCTCCTCTTGCGACGGGAAGGATGGGACAGCGCGCTGAGCGAGGGGCTTCGCGCGTCGCCGTGACCGGCGCGTCCGCCAGGAGGCCGCCATGATCATCGCCGGTGACGCGCTCCTCGGCCCCAGCCTCGCCCACGCGCCGGGCGCCGCGCTGCGGATCGACGGTGACACGATCGCGGCGATCGACACGATCGCGGCGATCGACACGACCGCGGCGGCGGACGGTCCGCGCCGCCTCGTGATGCCGGCGCTGGTCAACGCGCACGACCACGCCCGGCCGCTTTCGCTGACCTCGTTCGGGGCGGCGTTCCTGCCGCTGGAGACGTGGCTGCCGCGCTCGATCCTGGCGACGCCGCCCGATCCCTACCTCGCTGCGGCGGCGCCGCTGGCGCGGGCGGCGCGGGCGGGCTGCGCCGCCGTGATGGTGCACTACACCCGCCCGAGCGGCGCGATGCCCCTCCTCGACGAGGCGCGCGAGGTGGCCCGGGCCGCCCGAGACGTCGGGGTGCGGCTCGCCTTCGCGCTCGCCGTGCGAGACAACCACCCGCTGGTCTACGGCCCGGAGGAGGACGTGCTGGGCGGCCTGCCGGCCGCGATCCGCCGCGAGATCGAGGCCGCCTTCCTGCGCCCGGCGATGCCGCCGGCGGACTACACCGCGCTCACGGAGGCCATCGCGGCGGCGATCGAGGGGCCGACCGTGTCGGTTCAGTTCGGGCCGGCCGGCGTGCAATGGTGCAGCCGCCCGTTGCTGGAGGCGATCGCCGAGCGCTCGGCCGCGACGGGCCGGCGCGTGCACATGCACCTCTTGGAGACGCGCTACCAGCGCGACTGGGCGCGGCGGGAGTTTTCGCAGGGGCTGGTGCCTTACCTGAAAGAGATCGGCCTGCTCTCGCCGCGCCTGACGCTGGCGCACGCGACCTACGCGGACGACGCCGAGCGGGCGATGATCGCGGAGGCCGGCGCGACGATCGTCACCAACTTCAGCTCGAACCTGCATCTGCGCTCCGGCCTCGGCCCGGTTCGGGAGGCGCGGGCGCAAGGGTGCCGGGTCTGCGTCGGCCTCGACGGCCTCGCCTTCGACGAGGACGACGACATGCTGAGGGAGATGCGGCTGGTCCAGGCGGTGCACGGCCCCTGGGGCTTCGACGGCCCGGACGACCGCCGCCGCTTCCTGATGGAGGCGGTGGCGGTCGGCCGCGCTGCGCTCGGCGCGCCGGGGGACGGGGCGCTGGCGCCCGGCGCGCCCGCCGACCTCCTCGTCCTCGACCTCGACGCTCTCGACCGCGACGCGATCCTGCCCGTCGCCCCCCTCGATCTCGTGTTCGCGCGCGCCACGGCGGCGCATGTGCGCGAGGTGGTGGTGGCGGGTCGGCGCATCGTCGCCGAGGGCCGCGTCACCGGCCTCGATCTGCCCGCCGCCGAGGCCGAGCTGCGGGCACGCTACCGCGCCAGCGTTCCGCACCACCCGCTGCTCCGGGCGTGGCCGCGTTATGAGGCGGCGCTGCGGGAGTGGTACGGGCGGCGGATCGGCTGCGGGTGAGGCGGTCGCATCGCCCGCACGAACCGGTCACGCGCCCGGCCGAGCGCCGGTGCGGGCAGGCGGCGCCGGACGAGGCCCTAGCCCGATCAGCCTTGCCGTCGTTCGAACCGGAACGGCCGGTGGCCTTCCACGGATTCCTGCATGTCGACCGTCCACAGGCCGCCGTCGTCGCCGTGCAGGGTGAAGAGCAGCGCGCAGGAGATCCGTTCCTTCCCGGCGCGGTCGCGGACGTCGATCTCGTCGAGCCACCACGGCTCCTGCGCGCTGCCGCACGCCTTGCGCCTGTCCACGAAGGTGTCGAGATAGGCCGACGCCGCCTCCCGCAGGGCCGGGAGGGCGCGGGCCACCATCGCCGCCACGGCAGCCTGGGCGCGGCTCGGCGCGCCCTCCTCGTCGCTCACATACACGCGGACATGGCCGATCTGCCCGACCCACCCGCCGGATTCCAGGCGGACGTAGCGCAGGGTCTCCTTCGCAACCGCTTCCTGCGTCACGGACGATCCGTCCTCACTCTCATCGGGGACCCCCAAGACGGTGCACATGCGGTCAAGCCGGCGGGTCGAGGTCCTGATCGTCGGTGTAGCGCCGCAAAATATCCGACAGATCCGTGCTCTTCGGGGTGGGCGCGATCAGCGCGCGGGCGACCACGCCCGAGAGGTGAGCGTCCATCACCGCCACCGCGCGGGCGGCGTCGCCCGCCTCCAGGGCCGCGATGATCTCCCGGTGCTCGTTCACCCCGCATTCCGAGGAATGCGGGCGGCTGTAGAGGGTCAGCGTCAAGCCGCAGCGCCACACCACCTCGCCGACGTAGCGCGCCAGCACCTCGCTGCCGGTCATCTCGGCGAGCATCACGTGGAACTCGGTGGCGAGGCGCACGGAATGCGGCTCGTTCACGCCCCGCGCCCCGTCCTCGCGCGCGGCGTGCTCCTTGAGGCGCGCGACCTGATCGGGGGTGAGACGCCCGGCGAGGCGCTCGACGACGAGGCGTTCGAGGGCGAGGCGGATGGCGAAGATGTCGCCCGCCTCCTCCCAGCTCGGGCGCGCGACGCTCGCCCCGCGGTTGCGCCGGATCTCGACCAGCCCCTCCGCCGCGAGCTGCCGCAGGGCGGTGCGCACGATGGTGCGGCTGACGCCGAAATTCGCCCCGATCGCGTCCTCGGGCAGCTTCGCGCCGGGCTTGAGCGCCTGCTCGATGATCGCCCGGCGCAGGGCCGCATAGATCGCCGTGCCCCGGTCGGCCGGCGCCGGGGGGCGCGACCCCGCGAGACGAACGATCTTGGCCGAGGCCGGGTTCTTGGCAGAAGGCGTGATCTTGGCGGGGCGCGGGGCGCGGGTCATGCGGAGGGCCGGGGAGGGGCGGGGTGCGTCCCTCCAGGCTCGGGCATTCCGGGCCGTCTGTATAGAGCCCGGCCGCTACTCCTTCACCGCGCCCGTCATGGCCGAGACGTAGTGCTCGACGAAGAACGAGTAGAGGATCACGAGCGGTAGCGAGCCCACCAGCGCGCCCGCCATCAGCGAGCCCCAGCGGTAGATGTCGCCGTCCACGAACTCGCTCACCACCGCCACCGGCACGGTCTTGTTCGGGGTCGAGGACAGGAAGGTGAGCGCGTAGATGAACTCGTTCCAGCACAGCGTCAGCGAAAAGATGCCGGCCGAGATCAGGCCCGGCACCGCGAGCGGCAGGATGATCTTGGTCAGGATCTGCCAGCGCCCGGCCCCGTCGATGAGCGCGCACTCCTCCAGCTCGTAGGGAATCGTCTTGAAGTAGCCCATCAGGAGCCAAGTGGAGAACGGGATCAGGATGGTCGGGTAGACGAGGATCAGCGCGAGCGGCGAGTCGAACAGCCCGTAGGCCTGGATGATGGTGGCGAGCGGGATGAACAGGATCGAGGGCGGCACGAGGTAGGCGAGGAAGATCGCGCCGCCGACGAGCGCCGCGCCCCTGTAGCGGATGCGCACGATCGCGTAGGCGGCGAGCACGCTGGCGAACAGCGACAGGATGGTCGCCGCCACCGAGACGAACATCGTGTTCCAGAGCCAGACCGGGTACTGCGTCTCGAACAGCAGCTTCGAGATGTGCTTGAGCGTGGGGGACACCACCCAGAACGGGTTGTAGGTGTCCATGTCGATGAGCTGCTCGTCCGGTTTGATGGCGGTGAGCGCCATCCAGTAGAACGGGAAGAGCAGCACCACCAGGATGACGATGAGGGGCAGGTAGACCGTCACGATGCGGCGCGGCAGCGTGTCGAGATAGGCCATGCCCTCGGAGTGGTCGGCGGTCGTGTCGGCCATCTGCGCGCTCCTCAGCCGGATTGCCATTTGCGGTTCTGCAGGCCGAACCACGAGATCATGATCGCCAGCATCAGGAAGGGCACCATCGCGGTGGCGATCGCCGCGCCCTCGCCGAGGCTGCCCGAGAGGATGCCGCGCTGGTAGGACAGCGTCGCCATCAGGTGCGTGGCGTTCACCGGCCCGCCGCGGGTCATGGCCCAGATCAGCTGGAAGTCCGTGAAGGTGAACAGCACCGAGAAGGTCATCACCACCGCGATGATCGGGGTCAGGAGCGGGAAGGTGATGTGGCGGAAGTTCTGCCAGGGCGTGGCGCCGTCGATGGTGGCGGCCTCGTAGAGCGAGGGCGAGACGGTCTGCAGCCCGGCGAGCAGCGTGATCGCGATGAAGGGCACCCCGCGCCAGATGTTGGCGAAGATCACGCAGGTGCGCGCCCAGGTGGGATCGCCCAGGAAGTCGATGTTGTGGTCGAGCAGGCCGAGATGGCGCAGCGACCACGAGATGATCGAGAACTGGCTGTCGAAGATCCACCAGAAGGCGAGCGCCGAGAGCACGGTCGGCACGACGAAGGGGATCAGCACGATCGAGCGGATCAGCGCCTTGAACGGCAGCCGCTTGTTGAGCAGCAGCGCGAGGTAGAGGCCGATGCCGAACTTCGCCACCGAGGCGATGGTGGTGTAGAGCAGCGTGTTGAACACCGAGAGCCAGAAGACGCTGTCGTCCCACAGCCACTCGTAGTTCTCCAGGCCCACGAAGGCGCCGCCCCGGCCGATGCGGGTGTCCGTGAAGGACAGCCAGATCCCCTTCACCAGCGGGAAGGCCAGGAACAGCAGCAGGATCAGCGCCGCCGGCATCATGAACCACAGGCCGAGCCAGCCGCGGCTGGTGCGCAGGCGGCCCCAGGTGGAGGCGCCCTCGCGGCTGGCAGCCGCCGGGCGGTCGAGGGCGATGTCGGCCATGCGGGCCTCCTTCAACGAGCGGGCGGATTCTTCGACGAGCTTGGCGCAGGGAACCCCTCTCCCGTGCGGGAGAGGGGCAGGGGTGAGGGTCCCGGGAGGGTGCAGCAAGTAGACGGGACGGTATCGGCGACCAGCACTACCGGCCGGAGTGAGTTCTGAACCGTCCCGCTCCCCTCACCACGCCCTGTGTTTCACTGCGGCTCCCTCCCGGGACCCTCATCCCTACCCTTCTCCCGCACGGGAGAAGGGATCCCGCGCTTCACGAGATCAGGACGAGCGGAAGATGCGCTGGGCCTGCCGCTCCGCGGTGCGGATGGCGCCCTTCGCGTCGTCGCGTCCGGTGCAGTAGGCGGCGAACATGTCGATGACGACGAAGTCGGCCAGCACCGCCGCCACCTTCTCGCTCACCGGCGCGAGGCCGCCCGCCGCCAGCGTGCGGGTTGAGGCCTCGCGAAACACCTTGTTCTTGGGGTCCGCCGTCCAGATCGGGTTGTTGGCGTAGGCGTTGAGCGGGTGGCAGAGGTAGCCCTGCGAGGCCTCCAGCCACGCGTTGTAGTTCTGCGCTTCCAGCGCGAAGGCCATGAAGGCTTTGCAGGCGTTCGGGGCCTTCGTGTAGGTGTAGGCCAGGATCGGGAAGGCGAGCTGGAACTCGGTCGGCTTACCGGACTTGCCGACCGGATAGACCGCGTGGTCCATGTCCTCGGCGATGTCCTTCCGCTCGGTCTTCGCCGTGGCGTAGATCGAGATGCCGTTGTTGGTCAGGTGCAGGTCGCCGGACAGAAAAGCCTTGTTGTTGGACGAGTCGTTCCACGAGACGGTGCCGGGAATGAACGTCTGGTAGAGGTTCTTGACGTATTCCAGCGCCTTGGCGGTCTCAGGACTGTTGATGATGATCTTCTCGTTGGCGTCGACCAGGTAGGCGTCGTGCGACCACAGCGCCCAGTGCGCCCAGGAATTGCCGTCGCCGGTGGCGTGGCCGAGCGCGAAACCGCACGGCGTGTTGTTCTTCTTCATCGCCCGGCACAGTTCGAGGAAGCCGTCGAGGTCCTCCGGCACCTTGTCGAACCCGGCCTTCTTCACCGAGGAGATGCGGTAGTTGATGTAGCCGCCGTTGAAGGCCATCGGGATCGCGATCCACTTGCCCTTCACCTTGCCGTAGGCCTCGGCCGCCGGCACCCAGCCGCCGTACTTCTTGCCGAGGTAGTCGGCCACGTCGCCGACTTCGAGGCACTTCGACGGAAAAAGCGCCGGGAAGGAGTAGAGGCCCCAGACCATGTCCGGCCCCTGGCCGGTATTGGCCGCCACCGACGCCTTGGGCTGGATGTCGTCGAAGGACTCGCTCGTGACGCTCACCGGCACGCCGGTCGCCTTGGTGAAGGCGTCCACGAGCCGCATGAAGGCCTCGTCCTCGGAGGGGATGAAGCGCTTCCAGCGCAGGAGCTTGAGCGAGGCCCCGGCCTCCGGCTTCCACTGGTTCTCCTGCGCCCAGGCGCGGGCGAAGCCGTCGAGGCCGGCGGCGGAGGCGAGGCCAAGCGCGGCGCCTCCCTTCAGGATCGAACGGCGGTCGAACGAGGTCATCTGGCGTAACTCCCGGATCGTGGGTCGGTGTCGGCGGGGGCTTCGCGCGCCCCTCTGCGGGTGTCGCGAGGGGCACGAGCCCCTCTTCGGAGAACGGATCGGACGGGCCGGTTCGTCCGGCCCGGCGCTCAGCTCAGGCGGCGGCCGCTCTCGGCATCGAAGAGGTGCACGAGGCCCGGATCCGCGGTGATCGCGATGCGCTCGCCCGGCTTGGCCGAGATGCGGTCGCGGAAGACGCAGGCCATGTCGCGCCCGAGATCCTTCACGAGGTCGGTCCCGGCGCTCTCGCCGGGCGGGCGCACCAGCACCAGCGTCTCGGAGCCGGTGGGCTCCACCACCGCCACCTCCACCGGCACGCCGCCCTCCGCGAGGCGCACGTGCTCGGGCCGCAGGCCGTAGACGGCGCGCTGACCGTCCGCCGGGCGCGCCCCGCGGGTGGGCAGCGGCAGGGTGAGGCCGCCGTCGGTGCGGAAGGCGTTGCCGGTCACCTGGCCCTTCAGGAAGTTCATGGCCGGCGAGCCGATGAAGCCGGCCACGAACATGTTGTCGGGCCGGTCGTAGAGTTCGAGGGGCGCGCCGATCTGCTCGACGTTGCCGTCGTGCATCACCACGATCTTGTCGGCCATGGTCATGGCCTCGATCTGGTCGTGGGTGACGTAGACGGTGGTGGTGCGCAGGCGCTGGTGCAGCTCCTTGATCTCGGCGCGCATGGCCACGCGCAGCTTGGCGTCGAGGTTGGAGAGCGGCTCGTCGAACAGGAAGACCTGCGGGTCGCGCACGATGGCCCGCCCCATGGCGACGCGCTGGCGCTGCCCGCCCGAGAGCTGGCGCGGGTAGCGGTCGAGCAGCTTCTCCAGGCCGAGGATCGCGGCGGCGCGGTTCACCCGCGTGGCCGTCTCGTCCTTCGGCGCCTTCCTGAGCCTGAGCGAGAAGGCCATGTTGTCCCGCACGGTCATGTGCGGGTAGAGCGCGTAGTTCTGGAAGACCATCGCGATGTCGCGCTCCTTGGGCGGCACCGCGTTGACGACGCGCGAGCCGATCCGGATCTCGCCCGCCGTGATATTTTCCAGCCCCGCGATCATGCGCAGCAGGGTCGACTTCCCGCAGCCCGAGGGGCCGACGAGGATCACGAACTCTCCGTCCTGGATGTCGATCGAGACGCCGTGCAGGATCGGCGTCGTGCCGAAGGATTTCTGGACGTTCCTGATCTCGAGTCCGGCCATCGCGTCACCTCGCTGCGACCGCGGCCGCGCCGGGCCGGCCAGAAATCCGGAGAGGAGTGCAGAGAGGCTGTGGCAGCGCTGCCATCGATAGGCGGCCGTCCGTGCGGCGTCGGCTGCTGTCGCCGGGCGTCATCGCGTTTCCTTCCCTCTGGGCGGGCGGCTTGCCGCCTCTCCTCGTTCGGGGCCATCATCGGTTGACGCGGGCGCGAGATCAAGCGCCCCTGTCCTGCGCACATCGTCGGATGGGCGCAGGCGGGACGTTACGTTGGGAGAGTTACTTGAAATCCACAGACGTCATCATGCTGCGACCGATGATGCCGCTCATCACCGAGGCGCTCGATCGGCACTTCACCCTGCACCGGGCCGATCCGGCCGGGGACACCGACCGTTTCCTCGCCGAGATCGGTCCGCGGGCGCGGGGCATGGCGGTGAGCGGCGTGCGGGTGGACGGGGCGCTCCTCGACCGGCTGCCCAAGCTGGAGATCATCGCGAATTTCGGCGTGGGCTACGACACGATCGACGCGGCGGAGGCCGGCCGTCGGGGGATCGTCGTCACCAACACCCCGGACGTGCTCACCGACGAGGTGGCGGACCTCGCCATCGGCCTGCTGCTGGCCACGCTGCGGCAGATCCCGCAGGTCGACCGCTACCTGCGGGCGGGCCAATGGCTGGAAAAACCCTATCCGCTCACCGGCACCCTGCGCGGGCGGCGCATCGGCATCCTCGGGCTCGGGCGGATCGGGCGGGCCATCGCCCACCGGCTGGAGGCGTTCGGGGTCGAGATATCCTATCACGGCCGCTCGCGGCAGGCGGACGTGCCCTACGCCTATCACGCCACGCTCCTCGACCTCGCCCGTGCGGTCGACGTGCTGATGGTGGTGGCCCCGGGCGGTCCCGAGACGAAGGGCATCGTCAACCGGGAGGTGCTCCAGGCGCTCGGCCCCGAGGGGATTCTCATCAACGTGGCGCGCGGCACCCTCGTGGACGAGGAGGCGCTGATCGCGGCGCTCGCGGACGGCACGATCCAGAGCGCCGGCCTCGACGTCTTCGCGGACGAGCCGCGGGTGCCGGCGGGGCTGATCGCGCAGGAGCACACCGTGCTGCTGCCCCATGTCGGCTCGGCCTCGGTCCACACCCGCACCGCCATGGGGCAGCTCGTGGTGGACAACCTCGTGTCGTGGTTCTCCGGCAAGGGGCCCCGCACGCCGGTCGTGGAGACGCCCTGGCCGCGGACGAACCCGTGACCCGAGGGCGACCGGCTCTCGCGCTCGCCACGGGCCTCGCGCTCGCGGCGCTCGGCGGCGCGAGGCCCACCGCCGCGGCGCCCTCCGGCGCAGCGCCCGACCCGACCCGGCCGCGCAACGCGGCCGAGGCCGCGGGGGCCTGGGCGCTCTCCCTCGACGGGACGCCCCGGCGCTGCGTCGTCATGCTGGCGACCGACGCCACCGCCGGCCAGACCGTGCGCTTCCCGGCGGGCTGCCGCCGGGCGCTGCCGATCGTCGGCCGCCTGGCGCGCTGGCGGCTGGAGGACGGCGCGCTGCGCTTCCTCGACGAGGCGAACGCGCCGGTGCTGGATTTTCCCCTGCCGGAGACGCCCGGTCCGCTGAGCGCGGCCGCCACCTCCGGCGAGCGCTACGGGATCGCGCCGGAGGGACCGCGGGCCGCGCCCCCCGAGCCGCCGCCCGTGGTCCGGGCGGCGCTGCCGAAGGCCGAGCCCCGCCCGCCCGCGGCTCCGCCGCCGGAGGGGGTCGCGGGCGTCTACGCCCTCGATCGCTTCACCGAGAAGGACACCTGCCGGCTCGCCCTCGACGCCGGCTCCCTGCGGGTGCTCGACGGCTGCCGCGACCTCGGCCTCACGGTGTTCGATCCGGTGTCGTGGCGCTACGACGAGGGCCGCATCACCCTGTTCGCCCGGCGCGGCCACAGCGTCGGGCTGGTGCCGTTCGGGGACGGGCGCTGGCGCCGCGACCCGGAGACGGGCACCACCTTCGTGCTGCGCCGGGTCGCTCCCTGAGCTGCGGCCTCCTTCGCCGAAGGCGTGCCGCGTCGGCTCAGAGCGCCACCGGGTCCCGGTCGAGCCGGTCGTCGTCCGCCTCCTCGCGCGGGCGGCGGGCGCGGCGGCTGCCCCGCTCCACGAGCGAGCGGCCCAGCGCCCGGAACGGGGCGGTGAGGCGGCGCACGTCCTCGGCCCGTTCCATGAAGCGCTCGCCGTTGCGGATCTCGCGGTCGAGCCGGGCCATGGTGCGGGCGAGGGATGGATCGTCGTCCTCGAACCACGTCTCCATCGTGCGCGCGAAGGCGATCACCACGCCCTGCAGCTTCACGCGCCCGAGCGGCCCCTCGGTGCTGATGCCGGCCGCCGCCAGCATGAAGCGCTGCGAGTTGAGGGCGACGCCGTTCAGCGCCGCGAGCGAGAGCGGATCGGTGCGCAGCGCGAAGGCGATCCGGCGCAGCGCCGTCTTGTAGGGCGCCATCGCGTCGAGGCGGCGCATCAGCACGTCGAACAGCCGCTCGCGCGGCGGTTCGTCGGCGAGGTCGTCGGTGGTGCCGGCCAGCACCGCCTTGTCCATCATGCGGGCAAAGCCGCCGAGCACCGCGCCCTTCGACGGGAAGAGGTCGCGGAACTCCGACAGGCTGACCCCCGCCTCGCGGGCGATGTCGGTGATCTCGATGTCGTGCCAGGGCTGCTCGGCGGCGAGCCGCATCAGCGCCTCGACGATCGCCTCCCGCGGCGGGCGGGCGGCCGGGCTCGTCCGATCCTCGGTCCCGGGATCCTCGGTTCTGGGCTTGCGGGCCATGGGGTGCTCCGGTGCGGGCTCGTCCTGCGATTCCATGCCCCGGATGTAGGCACTCCGCCGGCTTTCGGCAGGGCGGTGCGGCGGGCTGTCCGAGGACGGGCCGTCAGCCCGACAGCTCGGCCGATCGGCGCCGGGCCGCCTCCACCGCCTCGCGCAGGAGATCGGGCAGGCCGCCCTCCGCCATCAGCACGCCGAGCGCCGCCGCGGTGGTGCCGCCCGGCGAGGTCACGTTGCGCCGCAGGGTCTCGGCGTCGAGCGGGCTCTCGGCCAGGAGGGCGCCCGCCCCTGCCACGGTCTGCCGGGCGAGGCGCGCGGCGATCTCGGGCGGCAGCCCGGCGGCGGCGCCCGCCGCGGCCAGCGCCTCGGCGAGCAGGAAGACGTAGGCCGGCCCCGAGCCCGACACCGCCGTCACGGCGTCGATCAGCCCCTCGTCGGCGATCCACTCCACGAGGCCGATCCCTGACAGGAGCGCGTCGGCCACGCGGCGCTGGCGCGCGTCGGTCTCGGGGCTCGCCGCCGCGCCGGTGGCGCCCCGGCCGATGCTGGCCGGGAGATTGGGCATCGCCCGCACCACGGCGCGGGCCTGCGGCAGGCGCGCCTTGAGGTTCGCGATGGTCTTGCCGGCCAGCACCGAGATCACGAGGGTGTCGGGGCCGGCGAGCGCTGCCACCGAATCCGCCGCCGCGTCGAGCCCCTGCGGCTTGATGGCGAGGACCAGCGCCTCCGGCGGATCGAGCCGCGCCGGATTGAGGGCGATGCCGCGCGCCGCGCAGAGAGCGGCCATGTCGGGCGAGGCCCCGGGATCCACGACCGCGATGCGCGCGCCGTCGAGACCCCCGGCGAGCCAGCCCTCCAGCATGGCGCCGCCCATCTTGCCGGCACCGACGAGGACGAGGGAGGCGGGAAGGTCTGTGGCGGTCATCGGGGCACCGTACGAAGCGCAGGCAGTGCGGGCAGCGGCCTGTCTACGCCTCGCCCTCGGTCTCGAACAGCACGGCGTCGAGCGCCTCGCGGGCGGACTTGCCGGCCCAGATCACGAACTGGAAGGCCTGGAAGTAGCGCTCGCAGGCGTCGATGGCCGATTTCAGCATCATCTCGCACTGCCGGTGGGTCGGCTCGGCGCCGCCGGTGAGCAGCAGGGAGTGGCGGAACATCACCACGTCCTCGCCGCTCCACAGGTCGAAATGCCCGACCCAGAGCTGCTCGTTCACGAGCGAGACGAGCTGCAGCACCTCGGTGCGGCGGCGGACCGGCACCTTCAGGTCGAAGGCTGAGGCGACGTGCAGGGCCTCGACGTCCTCGATCCACGTGTAGGCGACATGGTACTCGGTCCACTTGCCCGCCACCGCCACGGACATCTCGTCGGTCTCGGCCCGATCGAAGATCCAGTCGTGCAGGGAGGCGAGACGTTCGACGACATCGAGCGGATGCTCGGCGCGCTCGAGGTCGTCGATGTGCAGTTGGGTCATGTCGATCCGGTTCTTGGCTCGTCCGAGCGGGGGGAGGATGCGTCACGGGACGCGGGTACGGCGTCGTGGTCAAAGCAGATCGCAATACCGGCACGTATTGACCCGCAGGCGATGAGCTTAGGCGTTCGACTTCTCTCCCCAAGGCGGCGGCGAATCAGTGCTCCGGTCACTATAGCCCGGGCGACTCGCGGGACTCAAAGCGAAAACCCCGGGGGATGCGGGCCGCGGGGGCGCCATCCACCGAAGCTTCCTGTGAATAAGCCGGGCGGGCTGCAGGGTCAGGCGGTGGACGCGCCGCTGCGGCCGCGCGTGCCGGCCTTGGGCTCTGCCGTCTTGGTTTCGCCGAGCTTGGCCTCCAGCGCGTCGACGCGGGCCGTGAGCGCGTCGTTCTGGCCGCGCAGGGCCGTCACGAGGTCGCGCAGCACCTCGACCTCCTCGCGCGAGGCGACGTCCATGTCGCGCATGAAGCGCTCGGCCTGCGCGCGCATCAGGGTCTCGGCCTCGCGGCGCACGCCCTGGGCGGCACCGGCCGCATCCGTCATCAGGCGGGCGAAGTCGTCGAGCAAGCGGTTCTGGGTCTGCACGGTCGTCTCCTCGTCTCGAAGGATCGCCCGCAGATGGGAGGCGCGCGCGATGCCTGCAATCCGGCCGTCCCGAATCGCCCGGACCGCACCCGAACATTGCGGTTCTTTTTCGGCCGCGGTCCCCGGAAACACTCCGAAGCAAATCCCCGGCTTCAAGGCGGGCGGGACCTCGGGCATAAGGATGTCTGTGACCGGAACCCCCCACATCCTGCTCGTCGAGGACGACCGCGAGATCAGCCAGCTCGTGGCCCGCTACCTGCGTGGCAACGACCTGCGCGTCTCGCTCGCCGGGGACGGCCGCGAGATGGACCGGCTGATGGCCGATGCCCGCATCGACCTGATCGTCCTCGACCTGATGCTGCCCGGCGAGGACGGCCTGAGCATCTGCCGGCGGCTGCGCGCGCAATCGGGCGTGCCGATCCTGATGCTCACCGCCAAGGGCGAGGAGATCGACCGCATCGTCGGGCTGGAGATCGGGGCGGACGACTACCTCGCCAAGCCCTTCAACCCGCGCGAGCTCCTGGCGCGGATCAGGGCCGTGCTGCGCCGCGGCGCCGGGACGGAGCGGGAGGATGACGGGGCGCGCCGCCTCGCCTTCGCGGGCTACGTGCTCGACCCCGCCCTGCGCCAGCTCCTCAACCCGGACGGTGCCCAGGTGGCGCTGACCGCCGCCGAGTTCGACCTCCTGCACGCGATGGGCCTGCGCCCGGGCCGGGTGCTCTCGCGCGACCAGCTCCTCGACCTGACCCAGGGGCGGGCGCCGGGGCCGTTCGAGCGCAGCATCGATGTTCTGATCAGCCGCATCCGGCAGAAGATCGAGCGCGACCCGCGCAATCCGGAGATGATCAGGACCATCCGCTCGGGCGGCTACGTCTTCACGCCCGCCGTGACCCGGGCGTGAGACCGCGCGGATGAGCCTGCGCGGCCGCATTCGTCTGCCGCGGCGCATCGCCGGCCAGATCGCCATCCTGGTGGTCGCCGCCATCGTCGCCACCCACGTCGCCCTCACCCTCGCCTTCCTGCTGCTGCGCCCGGACATCCGGCGGGTCGAGGACCGGCCCGGCGCGCTCGCCAACCGCCTCGCCACGGTGATCCGGATGGTGGCGGCCGCGAGCCCGGGCGAGCGCCCCGCCCTGCTGGCGGCGGCCGGCCAGGGGAGCGCCGGTCCGCGCTTCGCCCTGCTCACCCCGGGGCAGGCTCCCGCGGGCGCTACGGCGCCCGACGGCGTGGTGGTGCCCGGCGGTGCGCCTCACCCCGGGCAGGAGGTGGAGGAACTGCGCCGGGTGCTGGGGCCGGACTGGACGGTCGAGGGGTTCGGGCGCGCGGGCGAGGGGGACGACCGCCCGGCCCGCCTCGTCGTCCGGGGCGAGAGCCTCGCGCTCGCCGCCGACCTGCCGCCCCGGCCGGACCGCCCGCCGCCGCTCACCGGCGCCATCCTGGGCACGCTGCTCTTCCTCGCCCTGTCGCTCACCCTCCTGTCGGTCTGGGCCGCCCGGGCGCTGACGGCGCCGCTCGCGCGCCTCGCCGGTGCGGCGGAGGCCTTCGGCACCGGCATGGACCTCGCGCCGCTGCCCGAGAAGGGCCCCGAGGAGGTGCTGGCGGTGAGCCGCGCCCTCGACCGGATGCGCCGGCGGGTCAAGGGCCTGATCGACGACCGCACCCACATGCTGGCGGCGATCAGCCACGACCTGCGCACGCCGATCACCCGCCTGCGCCTGCGCGCCGAATTTCTGGAGGACGAGGGGCTCCGGGCGCAGTTCCTGCGCGACCTCGACCAGATGAACGCCCTGGTGGAGGCCGCCCTCTCGTTCGTCCGCGACGGGCGCACCCGCGAGGGGCTGGCGCTCATCGACCTCGCCTCCCTGGTCCAGACCGTCTGCGACGGCTTCGCGGATGTCGGCGAGGCGGTGCGGGCCGAGGCTCTCCGTCCGGCCCTGGTGCGGGGCGCCCCCGATGAGTTGCAGCGCGCCCTCACCAACCTGATCGAGAACGCCGTCAAGTACGGCGGCAGCGCCGCGGTGCGCCTCCAGGTCGCTCTGCACGAGGTCGCCGTCGAGGTGCTGGACGAGGGACCGGGCATTCCGGAGGGCGAGCAGGCCGCGATGCTGGAGCCCTTCGTGCGCGGCGACCGCGCCCGGACGGAGGCCGGCGGCTTCGGCCTCGGCCTGTCGATCGCGAGCGCGATCGCGCAGGGCCACGGCGGGCGCCTCACCCTGGCGAACCGCCATCCGCGCGGCCTCGCGGCCCGCCTCGCGCTCCCCCGCGCCGCGGCCGCCCCGCCGGGGCGGGCGGCCTGATTCGGCGGAGAGCCGCACAAAGCGGTTCGTCCCCGGGCCGCAGGTGCTCTGGAGCAGTGCCCGATCGCGTGGCGATCGGGCACT
>NZ_JBKIBX010000005.1:194397-233002 GCF_046557895.1 Methylobacterium oryzisoli
GATCGCGTGGCGATCGGGCACTGCTCCAAGTCTTTGATTTGCCGCATTTTCTGCGACGAACCGGGGTCCACTTCGTCGGAAAATGCTCTAGAGAGAGCCGATGCTGGCCGAGAGACGTGCCGAGACCCTGCCCGAGAGAGCTGCGCCCGCCGACCGGCCCGCGCAGCCCCGCCGCCTGTCGCCGCGCCTGCGGGCGCTCGCCCCGCGGCGCGTGAGCAACGTCCTGCTCGTGCTCTACACGCTCGCCCTCGGGGCCGGGCTCGGGCTCGCCAGCGCCAACTGGGCCACGATGGGCCGTTCGCCCTTCGGCGGCGTGACGCTGAACGCCTGGACGGCGTGGCCGCGGCTCGGTTCGCGGGAGGCCGACCCCTACGCCCGGGCGATCCATGCCCGCACCGGGGAGATCCCGATCGCGCTCGGCGAGGGATTGCTGCTCACCGCCACCGCGGACGATGCCGGCCGGCCGCTCTCGCTCGCCTGCACCTACCGGATCGCCGGGGCGACCCCGCCCGCCCGGGCCTGGACGCTCACCGCCGAGCGCCGCCGCCCGGCCCCGCCCGCCGCGGACGCGGCCGGCCCGCCGGCGCGCCTCGGCTTCACCTCCACGGAGGTGCTGCGCGACGCCAGCGGGCGCTTCGCGATCACCCTGGCGCCGCGCGTGCAGCCGGGCAACTGGCTGCCGATGCCGGAGGGGGAGGGGGCCCTGCGGCTGGCGCTGCGCCTCTACGACACGCCGGTCGCGGCGAGCACCGGCGCCCTCGAACGCGAGGGCGTGCCCTCGATCACCCGCCTGGACTGCGCATCGTGACGACGACGGGCCGCTTCCTCCTCGCCACCCTGTGCGGCCTCGTGCTGGCCGGGATCGTGCACATCGGGGTCGTGCTGGCGATCCCCTACCTGTCGGACCACGACGCCCTCTCGCGGGCGCGGGCGACCCTGAGCAACGACACCTCGGTGCTGATCCACTCCGCCCGGACCGGCGCCCCGCCGGAGGCTGCCGAGAATTGGCTGCCGCCGCAGGATCCCGCCGCCGCGATCGGCATCTGCGCCTACGACCTCGACGACGGGCCGGTGCGGATCTCGGCCGAGACCGGGCCGCTGCTCCAATCCCTCTCGGTGCATGGGCGCGGCGGCGCCTTCTACGCCATCACCGACCAGGCGGCGGTGCGCGGCAACATCGAACTCGTGATCATGACGCGGCGCCAGTTCGACGAGGCGCTGGCCAATGCGGACGAGGACGAGCGCAACCGCGACGTGCGCATCGTGGCGCCGGGCCGCGAGGGCTACGTGGTGGTGCGCGCCCTCTCGGCCCTGCCGAGCCAGCAGGCGATGGCCAATCAGGCGGCCCGCTCGGTATCCTGCACCATCGAGGGCGAGGAGGAGTGAGGCCGGTTCCGGACGACGCCGTCCGGAGCCGGCATCAGCCCTTGGTGACGAGCACCGCCTGCGGCCCCTCCGCGGGGACGGGCGCCAGCCCGCAGCGGCTTTCCGCATCGGCGGGCAGGAGCGGGTCGAGCAGCCGGCGGCGGGCATCCAGGAAGGCGAGCGCCCGCTCGGCCCCCACCGCCTCCTCGCCCGGCACTGCCACCAGCAGGTGCTCCAGCGCGGTGCGGTAGGAGAGGGAGCGCGCGGCGGTCTCGCGGCGCACCCAGGCGATCAGGCAGCGGTTCTCGGCCACCCGCATCGCCGCGCTGCGCACGTCGCGGTCGTCGAGGGTGCGGATGAAGGGCAGGCTGCGCAGCCGCGTCAGGTCCGCCTGCACCACCCGGGCCGCGGTCTCGGCGAAGGCCGGGATCAGCCGACCGTCCGCCGTGAGGTCGTCCGACAGGCGCCGGTAGCGCGACACCGGCGAGCGGAACGGCTCGGCCATGATGGCGTCGAGATAGGCCCGCGGGTCGGAGAGCCGCCACTCGGCGGGCAGCACCCGGGCGCGGGTGAGGTTGTCGAGGGCGTTGTCGAACAGGCTGCGGTCGCGCGCCGGCATCAGGTAGCGCCACGACCGGTCGCGCAGGATCCGCTCGTCGTCCGTGAAGGGGAAGAACGAGGACGGTTCGCCGCGCTCGCGCGCCGCCAGCGTGCCGGCCGCGTCGATGAGGCTGTTCCAGGCGGTGGGCGCCGGACGGCCGAGATCGCCCTGCTGCACGCAGGAGGCGATGACCGGCAGGGCGAGCAGGAGGGCGGGGCGGCGCAGCAGGCCGCGGGGGCGCCCCTCAGCCGCGCCGGCGGCGCGTGCCGGCACGGCCGGGATCTGGCGCGACGGGGGCCGGGGCCGGATCGGGAAGCCTCTCATACCGCACTCCCGTGAACAGCAGGATGGTTCCGCGCGGTTCCGTCGCCGCGTCGTCCCGGCGCGGGCGCCGGGCCGCCGCCGAGAGCGGAACGATGTCTGCCGTGGTGCGATGCTGTGGGCCGATCATCTCCCGCCTCCAAGCTCCGATGACCCTCCGGGAACCGCGGCCGCCGCAGCGGCGCGTGCGAGACCAGAAACCACGACGTGGTTAACGAGCCCTTTCCAAACCGCCGCCGCCAGGGTCCGCCCGTAAACCATCCGTCACCGGGCCGCGCCGTCATCCCCGCTCTCCCCAGGGGGCGGGACCGGCCCTGGCGACAGGCTTAAGCGTCGCTTTACGCGACCGCTCCTAGTCTCGCGGTCCGTGTAGTGTTGCGTACCAGACCCACATGGCCCGCTCCGCCGATGCCGCTCCGCCGGACCTGTCCGGCCTCCTCGATCTCGCCCGGGACCGCCGGCTGGATATCAAGCCGGTGCTGCTGCGCGTGCAGAGCGACCTGTTTCGGGCCGCGCCCGCGCGCGATCCGGCCACCGTGCGGGCCTTCGAATCGCTCGCCTGCGGGCTGATTCCCACGGTGGATGCCGACACCGCCGCGACCGTGGCCGAGAAACTCGCGCCGCTGGCCGACACGCCCCAGAGCGTGCTCGCCCTGCTGGCCGCCCATGGCGGCCGCGCCCGGGACGCGGTGGTGCGGCTCAGCCCCACCCTGTCGACGGGCGTGCTGGACGCGGCCGGCAACGGTCCGGGTCTCGACGCGGTGATCGCGCAGCGCGCCGATCTCGGCCGGGCCCTCGTGGACGACCTGACCCGCCGCGACGACCCGGAGATCGATCTCGCGCTGGCCGGGAACCCGCATGTCCGCCTCGACGGCCAGGCCCTGGAGCGGCTGGTGGCGCGGGCGCGGGGCCGGCGGGACCTCGCCGCGCGGCTCGTCGCCCGCGAGGACGCCCCGGCGGTCGACCTCGCACCCCTCTACCTCGACGCATCCCCGGAGCGGCGCGCCGCCATCCGGGCCGGGGTCGCCGCCCGCGCCGCCCTGCGCCCGCTGGCGCGGCCGGCCTCCCGGGGCGCGGGCGCGGCGCTCACCACCTTCGCGCAGCGCCGCGAGACCGCGCGCTTCGGGGAGGCCCTGTGCGAGGCGCTCGGCCTCGGCCCGGTGGAATGGGACGTCGGCGATCCCGCCCGGCACGACCTCCTCGCCCTGGCGCTGCGCGCCGCAGGCCTCGCCGACGAGGAGGCGATCTACGTCTTCCTGCGGCTCGATCCGGAGATCGGGCGCTCGGTCGAGGCGGTGTTCGCGCTCGCCCGGCTGTTTCGCGAGACGGAGGCCGCCACCGCCCGCGACCTCGTGGCGGCGATCCTCGGCAGCGCCCCGGCCGAGCGCGTGGCCGCGCCCGACCAGCACCGGCCAGTCCATGGCCCCGCCTCGCCGAAGCTGCGCCCCCAGGCGGCGCCCCTGCGCCCGGCCCTGCCGGAACGGACCCGCCGGACGCAGTCCGGGACCTGAGGCCTGTCACCGCGGAGCCACGCCGGGCGCCGGTCGTCGCCGCGGCGGCTGGCGGCGCGGGCTCTGCCGGAGTATCGGCCGGAGCACCGACCCGAGCCTCGCCGGTCCGCCGCCCGTTGCCGGGGCGGGCCGGTCCGCGGCATGATCGGCGCCACGCGCGAAAGGACCCGACAGGCGATGACCCATCCGGTCCGCATCCTCGGCATCGATCCGGGCCTCCGCCGGACGGGCTGGGGCCTCATCACGGTCACGGGCACCCGCCTCGCCTATGTCGGGTCCGGAACCATCGTCTCGGAGAACGACGACGCCCTGGCCACGCGCCTGCGCGCCCTGCACGACGGCCTCCAGCGGGTCGTGGCCGCGATGGAGCCGGACGAGGTCGCGGTGGAGGAGACCTTCGTCAACAAGGACGGGCAGGCGACGCTCAAGCTCGGCCACGCGCGCGGAGTCGCGCTCCTCGTGCCGGCGCTCGCCGGGCTGCCGGTGGCCGAGTACGCCGCCAACCTCGTCAAGAAGACGGTGGTCGGCACCGGCCACGCCGAGAAGGACCAAGTCGGCGCGATGGTGCGCTTCCTGCTGCCCAAGGCCGATCCGGGCACGGCCGACGCCGCCGACGCGCTCGCGATCGCCATCACGCACGCCCAGCACCGGGCCGCCCGCGCCCGCCTCGCCGCGCTCGCGCCGCGGCCCGGGCGCAAGGCCGGGGCGACCGCCCCCGGAGGGCTCTGACCGTCTCGGCCCCGGGGCCGGCCCCGCGCGCCGGCCTCAGACCGCCGGGACGTTCATGCCCTTCCGCACGGCGGGCCGGGCACCCACGGCGCCGAGCCAGCGGTCGAGGGAGGGCTTGCCGGCGAGGCTCGCGGCGAGCGGTTCCTTGAGGAAGCTCGTGGCCGCTACCGCCCACGGATAGCAGGCGATGTCGGCGATCGAGTAATCCTCGCCCGCGATGTAGGGCGCCTGGGCGAGGCGCCCCTCCATCACCCCGAGCAGCCGGTCGGCCTCCCCGGTGAAGCGCGCGATGGCGAGCGGCGCCTTCTCGGGCGAGCGCACCGCGAAGAAGCCGAGCTGCCCCAGCATCGGCCCCAGGCCCCCGACCTGCCAGTGCAGCCATTCGAGTGCCTTGAACCGCGCCGGGCCGGACGGGGCGAGGAAGCGTCCCGACGTCTCGGCGAGGTAGGTGAGGATCGCCCCGCTCTCGAACAGCGCGAGCGGTCCGTCGGGCGCACCGTCGTCGATCATCGCCGGGATCTTGTTGTTGGGGGAAATCGCCAGGAAGTCGGGCGCGAACTGCTCGTCCTTGCCGATGTTCACGGGATGCACCGCGTAGGGCAGCCCGAGTTCCTCCAGCATGATCGCCGGCTTGCGGCCGTTCGGCGTGGTCCAGGTATAGAGGTGGATCATCGTGTCCTCCGGCAGGTCCCCGCCGGTTGTAGGGCGGGCCGGGCGGACGGGCGACGGAGCCCGCCGGGCAAAGCCCGCCGGACGGCCGCCTCACTCGTCCAGGGTCTCGTCCCGTCCCGTGCCGCCCCGGCCGAAATCCAGGAACACCGCCCAGCCCGCCTCGATCATCGCGCGCACGGCCGGCCGCTGCACCATCTCGGGTCCGACCGCCCGCTGCAGGTCGATCGCCGCGGCGGCGGCGCGCAGGACGCGCAGCTCCGCCCGCGCCGCCTCGGAGAGATCACGATCGTCGGTACTACTCTCGACCATATCACCACGTGTCCCGGTATCCTGACCGGCCTCGGTCAGCAGGTTCGGTCCGGGCGTTGGCGCCGCGGAGCCGCAGGGTTCGGAGGGTTGGCAGCGCTTGCGCATTGCCAGCGCTCCGTCTCATTCCTATGCTCGCCAGTCGAACGACCAGCGGGCTGCCGACGTGACCCTCTCCGCGCCGCCGCCTTCCTCCCGGATCTCGGACGTCGACCTCTGCATCGGCCGGCGCATCGTGCAGCGCCGGCGCGAAATCGGCATCACGCCCACCCGGCTCTGCGCTGCGCTGGGCCTGACCTTGGAGGAGCTGCGGCGCTGCGAGACGGGGCGGACCCGCATCCAGATCGGTCTGCTGCACGGCGTGGCGGATGCGCTGGGCGTGAGGCTGGAATACTTCTTCAACTGGAGCCCCGATGCCTGAGGGGGAGGAGGGCGTGGGCCTCAGGTGGGGCCCGGGTCGAGCGTGATCGGACGCCGGCCCGGCGCTCCGGCGAGGCGCGCGGTGAGGTCCGGGCGCGGGGCGTGCCGCGGCCGCGCCGCCACCGGCAGCAGGCAACTCCCCTCCACGCCGTACACGGTGCGGGTGGTGTGCAGCGCCTCCGGCGTCATCTCCACCGTGAAGGCGCAGATCGACAGGCCGTCATGCGCGAGCGGCAGGCCGAGCGGGCGCGGGCGCCAGCCGAGTTCCGCGACCTTCGGCACCCAGTAGGTCTCGCCGACCGCGTTGAGGCGCGGGATGCCGCGGGCGAGGCAATGCTCGATCATGCCCGCGGCCACGATGCCGGCCACGCGGGAGAGGCGTCCGTCCTCGCGGAAGCGGGGTGCCACGAAGAAGCGGGTCCATTCCCAGATCTCGGGGGCGCGGGTGAAGCCGCGCGTCTCGGCGAGATGCGGGAAGACCTCGCTCAGCAGCGTCGGTCCCTGCGACGGCAGCAGGCGCGTGCCGCCCGCCACCTGTCCCTCCGGGTCGAGGGCCAGCAGGTAGACGCTGTCCTCCGTGTCGAACTGGTCGCGCTCGCGGCCATCGACGGCGCGCAGGGCCCGCCAGCCCTGCTCGTCCATGTAGATCTGCTTGCGCAGCAGGAAATGCTGATCGAGGGCGTCCTCATAGACATCGCGATTGCTGCGGTCGATGACGTGAAGCCGGATCATCGTCGGTCCCCGAGGCTGGCAAAGCCATAGGGACATCTCGGTCAGGCGCTCGGTATCCCCGAAAACTGGGAGGCGCGTCGACTTTCCGCGGCTGTTCTCGCGGTTTCGGCCGATGTCTCTGACCTTGCGTCAGAAGCGGCATCGGCGCGCAGTTCGACCTGCCGCTCCGTGAGGCGCTGCGAGCGGCTCGTCCAGCCGATGTATTCGCCTGATGGGGGCTGCTGATGATGCTTCTAAGGGGAAATTCGCCGAATTATCGCTTGTGCAATACTAAAATATTCCCAGAAATCTTATGTGTCTGGGCGCGACGTACCGAGATGAACAGCGTTGAAGGCTGCTCGCGCCCTCCAGGCGACTCTGCCGGGTCGGCAGCCCGATGCCCCGGCCGCGTCGGGATCAGAGCGTGATCTCTCGGCGGCGCAGGGCCTCCACCACCGTCTGGGTGGTGTTGCGCGTGCCGATCTTCAGGCGGGCGCTCTTGAGATGGGTCGTCACGGTCTCGAGCGAGACGCCGAGGATCGTGGCGATCTCCGCGTGGGTGCGGCCCATCGCGGCCCAGCACAGCACGTCGCGCTCGCGCGGGCTGAGCAGGCGTCCGGGCTGGGGCGCGCGGTGCTTGGCGGTGCGCGCCGCCGCGCCCCAGGCGTAGAGCCCGAGCATGTGCACCCCGCGGCGCACCTTCGGCGGCAGGTCGCCCCGCTCTCCGGCGAAGGACGCCACGGCCTGGAACCCGTAGGCGTCGTGGATCGGGACGCAGAAGCCGGAGGCCATGCCGAACTCCGCCGCCTCATCCATCACCCGGCGCGCCCGCGGGGCGATCTCCGGATCGTAGTCGATCTCGGACCACGCGAAGGGTTCGAGGGTGCGGTGGCAGTAGCGGGCCACGGGATCGAAGCGGTAATGGCCGATCCGATCGTAATGGGCGAGCCAGCCCTTGGGCCAGACACTGAGCAGCATGCTCGGTCCCAGCCGGTCGCTCGGCTGCGGCAGATGGGTGATCGCGAAGTAGCGGAAGCCGCATTGCTGGATGACATCGAAGATTCGGGTCTGCGCTTCGAGCGGATTCCGGACGTCTTCGAGCGCGTCGATCAACTCGAAGGTGTTGCGGAGAAAAATCTCCTCCGTGTCCGCCATGCCAACCTCTGAAGCCCAGGTGTGCATGGGGCTGAATCCTGCGCCGGCCCCGCGCGACACTGTTGCCAGAGTGCACGAAACAGGCGCGACTTCCTAGCGACCTTTGTATCCGGGTGGTCGGCCTGCCCACCCGACATGCAAGGCGGGCGGCCTCAGCCGCGCCAGAACGGCTTGTCGCCCTCGCGCGCCGCATCGGCGCGCGACAGGCCCAGGTCCTTCAGCAGGAGGTCGGGGGCCTGCATCAGGGCGCGGCGCTCGCGGTGGCGCTGGGCCCACAGCTCCACCCGCTCGACGAGCGACAGCACGCGCCGGGCACGGGGCGGGCGCAGGGCGACGCCGGGCACGAGACGCAGGTTTCCTCGGCCGCTGACGAGACTCGTCATGGCTTTCTCCGGGAGTTGAGGGTCATCTCACGAAGGGAGCTTGCCGCGGCGGCGAAACGTGAGCAAACCAGAAGCTCTCCGGCTTCGACTCAGAAAAACTGCGTCGTCGCAGTATCCCCGCAGAATCCCCGCATGGATCCGCGCCGCCTGCCCCCGCTCAACGCCGTCCGGGCCTTCGAGGCGGCGGCCCGCCACCCCACCTTCCAGGCCGCCGGCGACGAACTCGGGGTCAGCGCGGGCGCGGTCGCCCAGCACGTCAAGGCGCTCGAAGCGTGGTTCGGGCTGCGCCTCTTCCGCCGGCTGCCGAGCCGCGGCGTCGCCCTCACCCCGGCGGGCGAGCGCTACGCGCGGGCGGCCGGGCAGATGCTCGACGGCCTCGCGGCGGCCACCGCGGGCCTGAAGCGGCTGGGGCAGGACGATGCGCTGACCGTCAGCACCACGCATTCCTTCGCGGCGCTCTGGCTCATTCCCCGCATCGGCGATTTCCGGGCCCGCCACCCCGACGTCGACGTGCGCATCGTCGCCAACAACGCCCTCGCCGATTTCTCCCGCGACGCGGTCGATCTCGCGATCCGGCACGGGAAGGGCGGCTATCCGGGGCTGCGGGTCGACCTGCTGCTGCGCGACGCGGTCTTCCCGGTCTGCAGCCCGGCGCTGCGGGACGGCGACCCGCCCCTGCGCCGGCCGCAGGATCTCGCCGGCCACACGCTCCTGCACGACGGCGACCCGCTCGACGTCGACATGATCGGCTGGGCGGAGTGGCTCGCGGCGGTGGGAGTGCCGGAGGTGGCGGGGCGGCGCGGCCCGACCTTCACCCACACCTTCATGGTGCTCCAGGCGGCCACCGCCGGCCAGGGCGTGGCGCTGGCCACGCGGGTGCTGGGCGGCGACCTCCTGGCGCATGGCGGATTGGTGCGGCCCTTTCCCGACGAGGTCGCGAGCCCGTACTCGTTCTTCGTCGTGACCCCGGACGAGCCGGACCCGCCCAAGGTCGCGCGGTTCCGCGCGTGGCTGTCCGCTCAGGCCGGCGCCCCGCTTTCGCCGCTTTGAGGCCGGAGCAATCGCGGCGACGCCGGTCGGCGATGCCCCGGAGGCGAGCCGCCTTCGCGGCCGGCGCGAAGCGCATTAGTCTGGCGCTCCGGAGCCTTCACGATCGGTTAACCACGAGGGGCGAGCGTGCCGCGCAAGGCCATGACCCATCTCCGCTCTCCACGCTCCGCGGCGCGCCCGCGGCTGGCGGTCCTCCTCGGGACCGCCCTGGTCCTCGGGCTCGCCGGGCCGCTGCCGGCGCTCGCTCACCCGCATGTCTGGATCACCACCCGGGCGGAGATCCATTACGCGCCGGACGGCCGCGTCACCGCGGTGCGCCACACGTGGACCTTCGACCCCTCCTACTCGGCCTTCGCGGTGCAGGGGCTGGGAGCGGATGCCCCGACCCCCGAGGCGCTGGCCACGCTCGCCCGCGACAACACCGACAATCTCGCCGAGCAGGGCTACTTCACCCGCCTGAAGCTCGACGGGCGCAAGCAGGATTTCGCCGCCCCCTCCACCCCCGCCATGACCTACGCGGATGGGCGGCTCACCCTGCACTTCACCCTGCCGCTGAAGGAGCCGGGTCGCGGCGCGGTCACGCTCGAAGTGTTCGACCCGACCGTCTTCGTCGACTTCACGCTCGCGGAGGGACAGGCCGCCACCCTCGTGGGCGCGCCGGCCGCCTGCAAGCCGGAGGTGCAGCGCAGCAAGGCCGCCCCGGCCCAGGCCATGTCCGAATCCTTCTTCGCGGCGCTGACCGCCGCCTCGTCCTACGGGGCGCAGTTCGCCAACCGGATCCTCGTCTCGTGCTCGTGAGGCTGCGCGCGAGCGCCCTCCCGCCCGCGTCGATCTCAGGCGTAGCACAGGCCCCTGGCGTTCCGCCGGCACCCGGCCTGTGGCCGGCACCCGGCGTTCCGCCGGCAGGCGGGCTCCTGCGGCTGGGCCTCGCGCTCGCGGCGCTCCTGTGCGCCGCCGGCCTCATCGCTGGGCTCGCGCTCCTCGTGGCACCGGTCGCCGCGACGCCGCCCCGCTCGCCCTTCGGCATGGGCCTGCGCGAGGCCGCGCCCTCCGCGGCGGGCGGGTTCGGGGCGTGGCTCCTCGCGCTCCAGGCCGGTTTTTCGCGCAGCCTCCAGGCCGCAATCTCCGCCCTGCGGGCAGGGGAGGGGGGGTACGGGATCCTCGCCGGGCTCGGCTTCGCCTACGGCGTGGTGCATGCCGCCGGGCCGGGGCACGGCAAGGCGGTGATCGCCGGCTACATCGTGGCGGGCGAGAAGGCGCTGGCGCGGGGGTTTGCCCTGAGCTTCGCGGCCGCCCTGCTGCAGGCGGGCGTGGCGCTCGCCCTCGTGGGCGTCGGGGCCATGGTGTTGCGGCTCACCGCCGCGGGTCTGACGGAGGCGGGCCGCTGGATCGAGAGCGCGGGCTTCGCCTGCGTGGCCCTGCTCGGCCTCGCGGTGACGTGGCGCAAGGCCGGGGCGCTGGCGGGGCTCCTGACCGGCCGCGCCGAGGCGGCCTGCGGCCCGGATTGCGGCCACGCCGCGCTCGCGGATGCGGAGCGGATCGCCCGGCTCTCGACGTGGCGCGAGCGGGCGGGCGTGGTGCTGGCCGCCGGCATCCGTCCCTGCGCGGGCGCGGTGCTGGTGCTGGTCTTCGCGCTCTCGCAGGGCGTCGTCTGGGCCGGGGTGCTGGCCACGCTGGCGATGGCGCTCGGCACCGCGCTCACCACCGGCGCGCTCGCGGCCCTCGCGGTCTTCGCCAAGGCGCTGGCGCTGCGGCTGGCGGGCGGGCGGGGGACGGCGGGAGCGGTCGCGGTGGCCGGCCTCGAACTCGTCGCGGCGGCCTTCGTGCTGGCGCTCGGGCTCGCGCTGCTCGCGGGCTACGCCGCCGGGATCGCCTGACCCCGCCTCCCCCGAACGGAGGACGCCTCGCGCCCGTCCGGCATGCGAGGACCAAGCCTATGCGGTCCTCAAGCGGGTTCCGGCACGCGCGCCATGGCAGGGAGCACCACCTCCTGCCGCTCGCGGGCCACGAAGGCGGTCGGCATCACGGCCTGGAGCTGCTGTTCGAGGTCGCGCAGCAGGGCATCGCCGTGCTGGGGGTAGTGGTGGACGATGCCGAGCTGCCGCACGTCGCCCGCGCGGCAGAGGTCCACGCCCTTCTGCCAGGTCGAGTGACCCCAGCCGCGGCAGGCCGGATACTCGCCCTCCGTGAACATGCCGTCGAACATCACGAGGTCGGCGCCGCGCACGAAGTGCAGCAGGTCCGGTTCGGGCCAGACATCGCCGTGCTCGATGTCGCTGATGTAGCAGGCGGTGCGGCCCGCGTGGCGGAAGCGGTAGCCGGTGGCGCCCTGCGGGTGGCGCAGCGGCAGCGTGTCCACGGCAATCCCATCCGAGAAGTGCAGCGTCTCGCCCGACCGGAAGCCGTGATGGACGAAGCGCGCCGGGAGCATGTCGAGGGTGATCGGAAAGAGCGGCGGCGCGAACAGGCGGTCCAGCGCCTCCGCGGCGCTCGCCCCGTCGAGGTTGCCGCAATAGGTGTGGATCTCGCGCTCGCGGTCCAGCACCGCCGGCTTGCAGAAGGCGAGCCCGGTGACGTGGTCGAGGTGGAGGTGGCTGAAGAGCAGGTCGATCCGCTTGGGGAGGTTCTGGCCGTGATGCGCGCCGAAGGCGTGGATGCCGGTGCCGGCATCGATCACGAACAGCCGTTCGCCGCAGCGCACCTCCACGCACGGGGTATGGCCCCCGAACTCCACGAAGTTCGGACCCGAGGTGCAGGTGGACCCGCGAACGCCCCAGAACCTGATCGTCAGGTCGCTTGGCGCGGAGAGACCCTTCATTGTCATGCCGGCACGGTGATCCGGTTTCGCGCGAACGAATGTGCGGCGGCGCACAGGACGCCCCTCGGTCCGGTCCCGTCTCTCATGTCGGGATTTGCGGAGGGTAAATATGCCACACCCGGGGCGGGCGGGCGACCCCGCGAGGGAGCCGGCCGCCCGGGTGCGCATCCTGTCACCACGTCGATCACGTTCACGCGCTTGCTCCCTCACGAACGGCGTGTTCCCCGGGGCGGTTCCCGGCTTCGTCCCGCGGCAGCACCTCCACGGTATTGCGCACGGCCCGCAGCACGGCGTCGAACGGCAGGTCGGGCGGCAGGCTGACCGCGTCCGGCAGGCAGACCACGAGGCCGCGCCCGGCCCGGGCCGCGCGCAGGCGGGCGAGTCCGGCCCGGATCTCCGCGGGGCTGCGCTCGTCGAGGGCGAGGCCCGCCACCAGGATGTCGGGCTGGCGCACGAGGCAGCGCGCGACGTCGATGGCGCTGCGCTCGGCCGGCGTGAGCGCCCCCTCGCGCGCGCCGAGCCCGGTCTCGGCCGCCCGGGGATCGACCCGGGCCGCGAGGCCGAAGCGGAAGACCGTGCGCTCCAGGCCCCGCTCGGCGAGCACGCGCTGCATCACCGCGCGCACCCGGGTGCCCGCTCCGGCCTCCGCCCCGGCGATCCGGCCGAAGAGCAGGTTCTCCTCCAGGCTCGCCGCCACCGTCACCCGGGCCGGGTCGTAGAACTCGACGGCCGGGCGCAGCGAGGCCGGCAGCAGCGCCGCGAAGGTGCGCCGGGCGCTCACGAGGCGGGCCTCGAACGCCGCGTCGATCAGCCCGAAGCGGTGGCGCGTCTCGCTGTAGCGCAGGGCGAGCCCGATCAGCCGGGCGCGGTCGCGCTGGCCGGCCGCGCCCCGGCGCCAGCCCGCCGCCTCGGGCTGGCGGGCCACCAAGTCCTCGAAAAAACCCCGCTCGGCCGCCGGAAACAGCGAGAAGGCGTCGAAGAGTGGGTGGTCGTCGGGCAGGTCGGCGAAGATCTCGACGGTGGCGCGCGCGATGGACAGGCCCATCTCGATCATCGGCCGCGTCAGGCCCTCCGCCTCCAGCACCGCGCGGGTGAAGGGGTGGCCGGCGAGCCGCGCCTCCGCGAAGGCGCGCCCGACCGGCTCGCCGAACAGGATGTTTTCGCCGACCGTGGCCTGCCCGTTGTAGCGGTCGGGATCGAAGGGCTCGATCAAGTGGGCGGCGTCCTCGGCCGCCAGCGCGGCCCGCAGCGCCTCCCGCGTCTCCACGATCGCCGCCGCGGTGGCGGGGTCGATGGTCGGGGCGACGAGGCTCGCGAGGCCCCGCGCCATCACGAGGCGGTCGAGCCCCGTGACGGTCAGCGCCTCGACCAGCCGCTCTTCGAGCTGCAGCCCGGGGGGCGGAGCGACGTCCGGGTCGGGGCTCGATCCGTCCGCGAAGGCGAGGTCGCCGTAGAGCAGGTTCTGCAGCAGGCTGCCGGCCATCAGCACCGGCTCGTCGCCCGCGAAGGCGATGCGGCGCGCCCGCTCGGACGGGTCGAAGGCGCGCAGGTCGGTGCCGTCGTAGGTCACCCGGCCGGCGGTCGGTTCGAGCTGCCCGGCGATGAGCGCCGCGAGCACCCGCCCGCCGCTGCCGCGCCCGCCCAGGATCGCCACGTGGCCCGGCATCGTCAGCGCGAGGTCGACCCCGGTCAGGCGCTCGCCGGAGGCCGGATCGTAGGCGGCCACGCCCGCGAGCACGATCGGTCCCTGCGCGGGCAGGTGGGCCTGGGCCGGGCCGCGCCGCACCCCGCGGGCGCGGGCCTCCAGGGCCGCGGCGGTGCGGCCGATCTCCCGGAAGGCCGGCAGGGCCGCCTTGCGCCGCTCGTTCTGGCGCAGCCAGAGTGCGAGCAGGCTCGCGGCGAGCGCGAGGCCGCCGAAGGCCGAGGCGAGTGCGCCCGCGGTGACCGGCGTGCTCCGGTCGTCGTGCCAGAGGGCGGTGGCCAGCACGGTGGCCGGCAGCAGGACGACGAGGGCCAGGGCCGGCGCCCGGGCGCGGGCGAGGGCGGCCTCCGCGGCGGCGAGGCGGCGCCCGGCCGCCGCCGCCGCGTGCCCGAGGCGGGCGCGCTCGAACGCGGCGGTGCCGTGGGCGCGCACGGCCGGAAGCCGGCGCACGAGGTCGCCGAGCGCCTTCTCGATCGCGGCGCTCTCCTGGCGCCGCTGGTCGCCCTGGCGGTTCACCCGGGCGATCAGCAGGGCGCGGGCGAGGGCGGCCGCCACGATGCTCACCGCCACCGCCGGCACGAGGCGCGGGGCCGCGGCGGCGGCGGCCAGCAGCGCCAGCAGCACCGAACCCGCGGCCAGGGCCGGCACGAGGAGCCCGGCCGCGAACAGCCCGTCGACCGCCCGCAGGCCCTCGCCCACCTGGGCCGCCATCGCGCGCGCCTCCTCGCGGCCGGCCGGCCCGGAGCGCAGGATCGCCTCCGCCGCCACCTGCCGCAGGCGCTCGACGGCGCGCCCCTGCGCGGAGAAGCACAGGCGTGCCACCGCGAAGCCGACGGCGGCCAGCAGGAGCGCGATGACCGCCAGGCCCCCCACCGCCCACAGCGTCATCGCCTCCTCGCTCACGCGCCAGCCCGGCAGCAGCGTCGCGGTCCCGCCGAGACGTTCGGGCAGCGGCAGCGCGACGTGCAGCAGGCGCAGGCTGGTGCGGCCCGGATCCGCCGCGGCCAGGAGCTCGTCGACGAGGTCGCGCACCAGCGCGAGCCCGAGCCCGACCAGGGGGCCGCCGAGCGCAAGGGCGGCCGCGATGGCCGCGGCGTGCTGGCGCGGGGCGCTGCGCCACGCGAAGACGATGGGATCGCGCTCCATCCTCGATCCTGTCCTGCCGCCCGGTTCTCCCCGGGCGGCGTGGTCCTCTGCCCGGGGCTGGCTCGACGGCGACGGCCCAGGCGCGGGGAACCCTTCTCCCACCCGGGAAAGGGGTTCCCCGCGCCTGGGCCGTGCGACGTCGGCTCGATCCGGGCTGGAGGCTTAGAGGATCGGCGCGGCAGGCGAAAGCCTGGCCGGTTCATGCCACCTGCGCGGGGTCCTTCGGCGCCCTCAGGCCATGTAGGCGTCGTAATCCGCCCGGACCCGGCGGGCGGCGTCCCGGGCGGCGTCGCGCAGCCAGGGGTCGGGCAGCGCCTCCAGGTAGGCGCGCAGCGGCCCGGGGCCCTTGGCGGTGCCGAGATGCACGTTGGCGAGTTCCCGCCCCATCGCGTGCAGGATCTGGCGCTGGCCGGCGAGGTTCTCGATCTCGTCGATCTCGACCTTGCGGGCCTCGGGGGAGAGGCGCCGCACCACCCAGTCCTCGGCGAGGCGGAAGGCCGGGTCCGGCGCCCGGCAGGCCGCGGCGAGCAGGGCGCGCGCCTCGGCGATCGGATCGAGGCGCTCGGGCGCGCCGGCATGCACCGCCGAGGGCACGGCGGCCTTCGCCTCGCGGGCGACGAGGCCGCCCTGCCACTCGGCCACCGCCGCGAAGCGCGGACGCCCGAGGCTGCCGACGCCGGCCTGGCGGCGGAAGAAGCGGATCTCGCGGGCGCCCTTCGGCAGGCTCTCGCGCAGGAGCGTCAGGGCGGGTTCCGGCACCTTGCCGGGCTCCACCGCCTTCTGCTCCAGCAGCTTGCGCCAGTGCTCGCGGGCCTCCGCCCCGTTCGCCGTCGCGAGGTCGCGCAGCCACGCGTGCCGGTCCTCCAGGATGAACGGCTCGGGGCCGAACCGCAGATGCGCGCCGTAGCCCTCCAGGATCGCGTCCACCGCCTCGTCGGCGCCGAGGTGGAAGGCCGCGCTCTCGGCTTCGAGCGTGGCGCTCGCGGCGAGCCGCACGAGGTCGCTCGTGAAAGGCAGGACCGCCGCCTCGTCGACGTCGTTGACGCCCCAGACCAGGCGCCCCTCGGCGTCGCGCCACGTCCCGAAGTTTTCCAAGTGGGTGTCGCCGACCACCAGCAAGCCGGGGGCGAAGCGGACCTGATCGGCCACGGCCGCGAAGTGGTGGTGCCAGCGGTAGAAGGTGCCGCGCAGGAACGCGAAGGGACTCTCGCGCATCTTCTCCTGCTTGCGCTCCAGGTCCCGGGGCCGGAGCTTGCAGTAGGTCCGCGCCCAGTCGAGGTAGGCGTTCGTCTCCTCCTCGAAGCTCGCCGCGCCGTCGCGTCCCGCCCACTGCCGCCCCATGCCGTCCTCCTGGCGCTCCCGCCCCTCCGGGCGCCGCCATGAGACACGGGCGGGCCGGGATGACGCAAGGGGCGGCCCGATGCCTGGCGTCCCGTGGCCCGGCGTCCCGTGGCCCGCGATCAGCCGCCGGCCGGCGCCTGCACGATCACCCCGGACCAGCCGAGCCCCGCATAGGTCTCGTAGCCCGGCGTGCGGTGGAAGGCCGTGATCGTGCCGGAGCGCGGGTCGGTGTCGTAGCCGCCGCTGCCCTGGCGCAGGTCGAGGCCAAGCGTCTCGATGAGCGCGCCGCGCCCGTCCGAGGCCGCGAGCACCCGGCCCGCCGCATCGACGATCATCACCCGGGTGCGCTCCCGGTCCTCCGGCGCGACCCGCACGCCCGACACGATGGCGCGGGCCTGCGGCTCCCAGTCGAAATGGATCGCCAGCACGCCGAGCGGGCGGCCATCGGCGCGGCCCCCTTCGCGCACCCCGGCGCAGTAGGTGGCCGCCTGGGCGCCGCCCAGGAGCGGGCGCACCGCCACCTCCGCGGCCACGTAGGCGTCGCCGTTCGGCAGGGCCGCGGCGCGCCGGAACCAGTCCTCGTGGGCGACGCTCGCCCCCACGACCCCCGGGAAGCGGTCCGGGCGGCCGTTCGCCACCACCACGCCCGAGGCGTCGCAGAGCCAGAGGTCGAGATAGACCGTGTAGGCCGACAGGATCACGCCGAGCCGCTCGCCCGCATAGGCGGCCCGGGCCGCGTCGGGCGCCGCCGCGCAGTCCACGATGGCCGGGTCGGTCGCCCACCAGCGCACGTCGCAGGTCCGCTCGTAGAGATTGCGGTCGATGAGTTCGATGGCGTTGAGGGCGAGGTCGACCATCCGCTCGCCCTGGGCGGTCTCGGAGAGGCGGCGCATCATGCCCTGGAGGCCGGTGATGCGCCCGGCGAGTTCGGCTTCGAGGGAGGCGGCGATGCTCTCGACCTGCGCGCCGACCGCCCGGACCTCCTGCGCCACGACCGAGAAGCCGCGGCCCTGCTCCCCGGCCCGCGCCGCCTCGATCAGCGCGTTCAGCGCGAGCATCTTCACCTGCGCGGTGATCGCCTGGATCGACCGGGTCTTGTCGGAGACGATCCGGCGGACGGTCTCGGTCTCGCCGGCGACGACACTCAGGGTCGGCCGCTCCTCATCGTGGTCAACCTTGTGATTCCGCAGGAGCATCGCCGCCCTCGTTCCGTCAGCCGAGGACGTCAGGTTTCTTCCGTTGGTCTTACCGAATCCTGAATGATGCGACCTAGTGTGCGCAAATGGATGCCGTGATGCCGCCAGGCCTAATCCGGGTGCGCTCTTGGCGCGCTCTTGGGCCGGAGGAATGAAGCGCCGGGACGGCTGTCCATCCTCGCACGATCATCGGCTCAATCCTGAGGATGGTCATGCGGCATGGCAGCGAGGATTTCAGGCTGTTTCACAGCAGGACAAGTATCGGGCGAGGGCCGAACCAGCATTGGCCCTCTCAACTTCCGGGCATCGTCGTGGCTCGCCTGAGGGACGCGGTCCGGAACCTCAGGGGGCGGCGCAGCTATAGCTCGCCGCCGCCGCCGGATCGCCGCTGCCGTCGTGGCGGGCGACCTGCGGGTAGGGGCAGACGGGGCGCGACCACAGCACCGGCCCGCCGGGGGCGGCGGTCTTCGTGGCGATCAGGCTCGCGGGCGCCTCGCCGCCCTCCACCCAGCGCTCCAGCGCGGTGAGCGGGTCGATGCCGGTGTCGCCGATGCCCGGCCCCTCGGTGCCGATGCCGCAATGGTCCATGCCCGGCACCATGAACAGCCGGGCGGTCTCGCCGAGACGGTCGTAGCCGCCCTCGCGCTCGGCCAGCGCCTCGTAGAAGGCCACGGTGAGACCGGGGACGACCAGCGGGTCGGCCCAGCCGTGATAGAGGAGGAGCTTGCCCCCCGCCTGCCGGAAGGGCGCGAGGTCCCCCGCCAGGGTCAGCTTGCCGGTGCCGGGGGTGAAGGTCGCGGCGTTGTAGACCGGTGCCATCACGGCGGTGCGGGCCGGGTCGGTCTCGAAGTCGAAATCCGCCACCTGGAAGGCGGGGCCGGCCGCGGGCTGGAAGGCCATGTAGCGCAGGAAGTCGCGGGCGAAGAGCGGCAGCAGCGGCGAGGCGTTGCCCGCGCCCGTGAGCCAGCGCGGCCAGTGGATCTCCGAGCCCTTGGGCACCCCGCCGGGGTAGAGCCGGCGGCCGGCCGCATCGCTCGGGCCGGCATACCATTTTTCGATCACCCCGACCTCGGCCTCGGTCAGGCACTCGGCGGTCTCGGGTCCCTGGCAGCGCAGGGCCGCCGGCGAAAAACCGCAGGCGCGCGGGTCGCCGACGAGGCCGATGCGGGCGTCCTGCCCGGTCGAGCAGGCGGCGGTGACCGCCTCGGCCACCCGCTTGACCTTGGCGGAGGACAGGATCGGCTGGCCGTTCGGCCCCGTATTGGCCTTGGTCACCCAGGCGAAGCTCGTGGCGACGAGGCCCGTATAGTCGAGGGCGGGTGCCCCCGCGATGATGCCGTCGAAGTCCTTGGGGAAGCGCAGCGCCTCCATGGCGGCCATGCGCCCGCCCGTGGAGCAGCCCGCGAAGTAGGCCTTGCGCTGGGGCTCGCCGTAGAAGGCCTTCACCAGCACCTTCGCGACCCGCGCGGTCTCGGTGGTGGAGCGCGTGCCCCAATCGGCCTGCGCCACCGGGTTGTTCATCGCCCAGCGCCCGTCGACGACGCTGGTGCCCCAGTGGCCGCCATCCATCGTGGCGGTCGCGTAGCCGCGCCGCAGGCCGAAATTCGCCGCGTTGGTGAAGCCCGCCACGTCCGAGTTGAGCAGCCCGCAGAAGCCGCCGCAGCCGACTTGGTAGAGCTTGCCGTTCCAGCCCCGGAGCGGCAGCCGCACCTCGATGCTGGTGGCCGGACGGAGCGTCGCGAGCACCCGGCAATAGCCCGGCAGGTCGCCGGCGGCCGGCACCTCGGCGGCCGAGTGGAGGTTGACGGACTCGATCCTGAGATCCGCCAAGCCCTTGCAGGCGCCCTCCGCGAAGGCGGGACCTGAGGCGAGGGCGAGCGCGACGGCGGCCAGCCAGGGCTTCGGGATCACGCGGCATCCTCCCGGTCTCATGCTTGAGCGTGAGCATAGGAACCCGCCGCGCGCTTGTCGACGCGGTCCCTCAGGCGCGCGTGTCGCTCTCCTCCGCATCCACGAACTCCACCTTCAGCCGTTTGCCCAGCACGGCCGCGGCCCGGTAGAGGGTATGGAGGGTCACGCCGGTGTGTCCCGGATCGAGCAGGCGGCTCACCTGGGCGCGGCTCGTGTTCATGGTCTCGGCCATCGCACTTTTGGTGAGGCCCCGGGCCTTCATCGCCTCGGCGACCTGCCAGGCGATGACCTCCTTCACGGCAGCCTCGTCCACGACATCGAGCAGGCCGTCCTCCTCGAGGAAGGATTCGAAGCTCGACCCGATCGGGTGATGGTTCTCGGTCATGGGGGGCTCAACTCCGTTTCGATGCAGCCGTGGAGGTCCGGAGGCGAACCTGCAGATTGTCCCTGCGCTTGCGCGCCGTCTCCAGATCGACCTGAGGGGCAACGCGGCTCTTCTTGATGATCCCGTGCAGCAGGATCATTCGACCCTCCGCGAGACAGAAGAAGACCCGTGCGATGCGGTGGTTCAGGCTGGTTCGGATCTCCCACAATCCATCGCCGAGTGCGTCACAAGTCGGCATGCCGATGGGCCAGCCGTACTCGGCCTTCCGGATGTCCTTGCCGATGGTTTGACGGTCTGCGAGCGGGAGAGACCTGAGCCACTCGCGGACGGGCTCGTTGCCGCTCTCCGTCCGGTAGAACTCGGCGCTGATCCGCCGTTGGGGCCGGGCGGCGTGCGGCACGTCATCGGCGGCCATAGCAGGATGTACCAAATTTGGTACATTTCCGCAAGGGATGACAGTGGCCTGGACGCCGCGGCGCCGTCACTCCGGACGGCTGTCCTGATGCCGGGTTTGCGCTACACCCTCCCGCATGAGCGGTGCCCGGGGAGGAGAAATGGCTGGAGACAGGTTGGCCGGAGCAGGTGGCGCGGAGGCACCCGAGGATTTCGGGGCCTACGACTACATCGTGGTGGGCGCGGGCTCGGCGGGCTGCGTGCTCGCCAACCGCCTCTCGGCCGATCCGCGCCGCTCGGTGCTGGTGCTGGAGGCGGGCGGGCGCGACAACTGGATCTGGTTCCACATCCCGGCCGGCTACCTCTTCGCCATCGGCAACAAGCGCGCGGATTGGCTCTTCACCACGGAGGCGGAGGCGGGCCTCAACGGGCGCACGCTCGCCTATCCGCGCGGCAAGGTCATCGGCGGATCCTCGGCCATCAACGCCATGATCTACATGCGCGGTCAGGCCGCCGACTACGACGGCTGGCGGCAGCTCGGCCTGGAGGGCTGGGGCTGGGACGACGTGCTGCCCTGTTTCCTCAAGCACGAGGACCACATCGCGCCCCCGAACGAATTCCACCGCTCGGGCGGCGAGTGGCGGGTCGAGCCGCCGCGCATCCGCTGGGCGATCCTCGACGCGATCCGCGACGCTGCGGAAGCCGCCGGCATCCGCAAGATCCCGGACTTCAACACCGGCGACAACGAGGGCTCGTCCTACTTCCAAGTCAACCAGCGCCGGGGCCGGCGCTGGAGCGCGGCGCGGGGCTTCCTCAAGCCGGCGCTGAAGCGCCCGAACCTGCGGCTGGAGACCGGCGTCCACGTCGAGCGGGTGCTGATCGAGGAGGGCCGCGCGGCGGGCGTGGTGTTCGAGCGCGGCGGGCGGCGCTACCTCGCCCGGGCGAACGGCGAGGTGCTGCTCTCGGCCGGCGCCGTCGCCTCGCCGAAGCTCCTCGAACTCTCCGGCATCGGCGACGGTGAGCGCCTGCGGGCGCTGGGCCTTGCCGTGGCGCATCACGCGCCAGGGGTCGGCGAGAACCTGCAGGACCACCTGCAGATCCGCCCGGTCTACAAGGTGACCGGGGTGCCGACCCTCAACCTGTCCTACGCGAACCTCATCAAGCGCGGCTGGATGGGGGTCGAGTACGCGCTGTTTCGCACCGGGCCGCTCACCATGGCGCCGAGCCAGGTCGGCGTCTTCGCCAAGTCCTCGCCGGACTACGCCACCGCCAACCTCGAATACCACTTCCAGCCGCTCTCCCTCGACAAGTGGGGGGAGGGTCTGCACCCGTTCGGGGCCTTCACGGCGAGCGTCTGCAACCTGCGCCCGTCGAGCCGCGGCAGCGTCCATGCGGCGAGCCCCGACCCGGCCGCGCCGCCCGCCATCCGCCCGAACTACCTCGCGACCGACGAGGACCGCCGGGTGGCCGTGGACGCCCTGAAGCTTACCCGGCGCATCGTCGCCCAGGCCCCGCTCGCCCGCTACCGGCCGGAGGAGCACCTGCCGGGGCCGGGCATCGTCAGCGACGCGGACCTGCTCAAGGCGGCGGGCGACCTTGGCACCACCATCTTCCACCCGGTCGGCACGGCCCGGATGGGGCCGGACCACGAGGCCGGCGCGGTGCTCGACGCGCGGCTGCGCGTGCGCGGCGTGCGGGGCCTGCGCGTGGTCGACGCCTCGGCGATGCCGCGCATCACCTCCGGCAACACCAACTCGCCGACCATCATGCTGGCCGAGAAGGGGGCGGCGATGATCCTGGAGGATGCACGCGCGGGGTGACGGATCCCCTCAGCCCTCCCGCCGCGCGATCACCGCCACCGGACCGCCGCCATCCAGCCCCTGGTGCTCGGCGCCGCCGGACACGAACAGGTCCGTCATCCCGGTGAGCCCCGCGAGCGCGCCCGCCACGAAGCCGCGGGCGTGGCGGGTGGAGCTGATGTCGGAATCGGTGAGCATGGTGTGGCGCCGGCCGCGGATCAGGCCGTCCGAGGAGGCCTCGGCCTTGGCCAGCACGGCGGCGAGCCGGGCGCGGCCGGCCGCGTCCACGAACCCGCCCGGCCCGGCGAGCCCGAGCCGCGCGAGGCAGGCGGCGACCGGCGCGACGTCGATGGCGTCGGCCATCACCGCGTGGTCGATGGTGAGCGGTCCGGTCCAGTCCGGCGACAGGCCCATCACCACGATCTCGTGGTCGAAAAGTTCGACCCCCGCCGAGGCGCCGCAGCGCCTTGCGAACAGGCCGGAATGGGCCTCCGCCACCGCGTCGGGGATCGCCTCCTCCGCCACCTCGCCGAGCGCCAGGGCGGCCCCGAGCGCCGAGGCGCCGCGCGACAGACCCATCGACTTCAGCGTGTCGCGGGTCGCCGGCACCGCACCGCGGGCGAGCGCCGCGCCGATCCGCTCGGAGGTGAGGAGCGGGCACTTCACCTGCACGTAATGGACCTCGTCCGGCGCGAGCCCGGCCTCCGCCATCGCGGCGCGCACGCCCGCCGCCACGAGGCGCACCTGCGCGCGCCGCCCGAGATCCTCCGCCGCCAGCACCGGCGTGCGGGCCTGCCCCACCGCCAGCGCCGGGCCGGGGCCGGACGCCTCCCGGACGCTCACCACCAGCCAGTGCGGCGACAGCCCGCCCTCGGTGCCCCCCGACATTACCATCGCGATCCGCCCGAGCGCCGCCTCGGAGAGGTGCGGTGCGAACAGGGTGCGCAGTGCGTGCACGGCGAGCGGGCGGGTGAAGTCGTTGACGCAGCCGTTGCCCTCGGTCTTGGCGAAGACCGCCACCACCGCCTCCGGCGTGAGGCGTTCCTCCTCCAGGGCCGTGGCGATGGCCGAGACGTCGTCGGGCGCCGCCATCGGCAGGCGCAGGATCTCGGTGCGGCGGGGCATGCAGTGTCCTCCCGGGCTTGTTGCTGCGCCGCGAAGGGCAACCGGCGTGCCAAGCGTCTCCGCCACACGTCTCCGCCACGCTTGCGCGCCGCCTCCGCTCAGATCGACCGCATCAGGCCGCCGTCGACGCGGATGTTCTGGCCGGTGATGTAGGCGGCGCCCTCGGAGGCCAGGAAGGCGATGGTGGCGGCGATCTCTTCGCTGCGGCCGTAGCGCCCCATCGGCACGCCCTGGCGCCGCTCCTCGGTGGCGGGCAGGCTGTCGATCCAGCCCGGGAGGACGTTGTTCATGCGCACGTTGTCGGCGGCGCAGGCGTCGGCGAAGAGCTTGGTGTAGGCGGCGAGGCCCGCCCGAAACACCGCCGAAGTCGGAAACTGGGGGCTCGGCTCGAAGGCCCAGGCGGTCGAGATGTTGATGATGGCGCCGGCCTTCTGGGCCTGCATCACCGGCGCCACGAGCCGGACGGCCCGCACGACGTTGAGGAGGTAGACGTCCAGCCCCGTATGCCATTGCTCGTCGGTGATGGCGGTGATCGGCGCGCGCGGCCCATGCCCGGCGCTGTTGACGAGCACGTCGATCCGGCCCCAGCGCTCCAGCGCGCCGTCGACGAGGCGCTTCAGGTCCTCGTTGGACTGGTTCGATCCCGTCACCCCGAACCCGCCGACCTCACGCGCCAGCGCCTCGCCCTTGCCCGAGGAGGAGAGGACGGCGATCCGGAAGCCGTCCCGCGCCAGGTGGCGGGCGGCCGCCGCCCCCATGCCGCTGCCGCCCGCCGTCACGATCGCGACCTTCTCACCCATCTCGCGTCCTCGCCTTCGCGGCGCCGGGCACCCCGGCGCCTGCCGCGCCCGGACCCTACACCGGGCCAGCGCGGCTTGCATGGCCATCCGGCCCGAGCTTTGCTAGGCAGGTTTCGCAGAAGCGGCCGCCGGTTCTGCGATGAAAACCTGCGGCAAAACAAGAATCTAAGCAGACTCGCGCCCTCGCACGGAGCCGACGCCTTGCCCGAGCCCAAGCCCACCGCCGACGCGATCGGCACCTACGTGGATGTCGCCGCCCCGCTCCTCGGCCTGACGATCGATCCGGCGTGGCGCGACGGCGTCGTCGGGCATCTCGCCGCGATCCTCGCTGCGGCCGATCGGGCGCTATCCGGGCCGTTGCCGGACGATCTCGACGCCGCCCCGGTCTTCGAGGCCGCGCCGTGAGTCCGGCCCTCACCGCCGCCGAGATCGCCGCGGGCGTCGCCGCGCGCAGCCTTCGCGCCCGCGATGCCGTGACGGCGGTCCTCGCGCGGATCGCCGCCCTCGACGCCCGGGTCGGCGCCTTCACGGACGTGACGGCGGAGCGGGCGCTGGCGCGGGCCGACGCCCTCGACGCGGCGCTGGACCGGGGCGAGCCGGCCGGCCCCCTCGCGGGCGTCCCCTTCGCGGTCAAGAACCTGTTCGACGTCGAGGGGCTGCCCACCCGGGCGGGCGCGAAGATCAACCGCGAGCGTCCCCCGGCCGCCCGCGACGCGGTTCTGGTGCGGCGGCTGGAGGCGGCCGGCGCGATCCTGGTCGGCGCGCTCAACATGGGCGAGTACGCCTTCGACTTCACCGGCGAGAATGTCCACGACGGGCCGAGCCGCAACCCGCACGACCTGCGCCACATGAGCGGCGGGTCGTCCGGCGGGTCGGGCGCGGCGGTCGCCGCCGGCTTCGTGCCGCTGACGCTGGGCTCGGACACCAACGGTTCGATCCGGGTGCCGAGCGCCTTCTGCGGCATCTTCGGCCTCAAGCCGACCTACGGCCGCCTCTCGCGCGCCGGCAGCTTCCCGTTCGTGGGCAGCTTCGACCATCTGGGGCCGCTCGCCCGCAGCACCCGCGACCTCGCGCTCGCCTACGACGCGATGCAGGGGCCCGACCCCGACGATCCGGTGGCGACGAAGCGCCCGGCCGAGCCCGTGACGGAGGCCCTGGAGACCGGCGCGGCGGGGCTGCGCATCGCGGTGGCGGGCGGGTACTTCGCGCGCGGCGGCGACCCGGAGGCGTTCGCTGCGGTCGACCGCGCGGCCGCTGCCCTCGGCGTCACCGCCACGGTGGAGCTCCCGGAGGCCGCGCGCGCCCGGGCGGCCGCCTACGTCATCTCGGCCGCCGAGGGCGCCGCCCTCCACCTCGACCGCCTGCGTGAGCGCCCCGGCGACTTCGACCCGGCGGTGCGCGACCGGCTGCTCGCGGGCGCGCTGATCCCCGCCCCCCTGGTCGAGCGGGCGCAGCGGTTCCGGCGCTGGTACGCGCGGGCGGTGGCCGAGGTCTTCGCCTCCGTCGACGTAATCCTCGCCCCGGCCACGCCCTGCCGGGCGCCGCGCGGCGGCGAGACCACGCTCGTCCTCGACGGGGTGGCGATGCCGCTGCGGCCCAATATCGGCGTGTTCACGCAGCCGATCTCCTTCATCGGCCTGCCGGTGGTGGCGGTGCCGGTCCGGCCGGACGAGGGCCTGCCGCTGGGCGTGCAGGTGATCACCGCCCCGTGGCGGGAGGACCGGGCGTTGCGCGTGGCGCGGGCGCTGGAAGCGGCGGGCGTGGCCGCTTCCCCCGTGGCGCGGCTCGATTGAGGGAGAATGAGATGGAGACCGACGATCCCGCGGTGCGGGCCGAGGTCGAGGCGGCCTTCGCGGCCTACGAGGCGGCCCTGGTCGGCAACGACGTGCCGACGCTGGAAGCGCTGTTCTGGGACGATCCCCGCACCATCCGGTACGGCGGGGGCGAGAACCTTTACGGCATGGAAGCGATCCGGGCCTTCCGGCGGGCGCGCTCGCCGGCCGGCCTCGCGCGCTCCCTCTCGCGCACGGTCATCACCACGCACGGGCGCGACCTCGCCACCGCCATGACGCTGTTCCACCGCGAGGGCCAGCCCGGCCTCGTCGGACGCCAGAGCCAGACCTGGCGCCGCTTCCCGGACGGCTGGAAGGTCGTGGCGGCCCACGTGAGCGTGATCCCGGAGCCGTCCGACGCCGTGTGAAAGGCGCGGGCAGCACGGGATTCCCTCTCCCGTGCGGGAGTAAGGGGATCAACGATCCCGCGTGAGGGGGCCGGGAGGGTACAGAACGTCCTCATGGAGCACGGGGAACCCTTCTCCCGCGCGGGAGAGGGGTTCCTCGCGCCGCCCGCGCTAGGTCCCGGCCGACCCATCCCCTTCCACGAAACCCCGCACCAGCAGGTGGGCGATCGCCATCGGCGGCGGCGTGGCGAGGCCGTCCGGGTGGGTGCGCTCCAGCATCAGCCGCACCTCGTCGCGGTGGAACCAGCGCGCATCCTCCAGTTCCTCGCGGTCGAGGACGAGGGCCTCGTCCAGGGCCTCGCCCTCGCAGCCGATCATCAGCGAGGACGGGAACGGCCAGGGCTGGGAGGCCCGGTAGCGCACCGCGCCGACCCGCACCCCCGCCTCCTCGTGTGTCTCGCGGCGCACCGCGTCCTCAATGGTCTCGCCGGGTTCGAGGAAGCCCGCGAGGCAGGAATAGACTCCCGGCGGGAAGCGCGACTGGCGGCCGAGCAGGCAGTGCTCGCCGCGGGTGACGAGCATGATCACCACCGGGTCCGTGCGCGGGAAATGCTGCGCGCCGCAGCTCCCGCAATCGCGCCGGAACCCGCCGCAGGCGAGCGTGGTCCGGGCGCCGCACTGGGCGCAGTGGCCGTGGCGGGCGTGCCAGAAGAGCAGCGACTTCGCGGTGGCGAGGAGCCCCATCTCCTCGGGCGCCACCGCCCCCTCGACCGCGACGCTGCGCAGGTCGACCACCCGGTAGGCGGGATCGTCGCGGTAGAGGTCGCCGGCCTCGGGCGGCAGCCCGGCGGCGAAGACCGGGCGCTCGGCCACGCGGCCGAGAAACAGCAGCGGGTCGGGTGCAGGCGCGCGGGCTGCGTCGTCGGCCGCGAGGAGCGCGCTCGCCCCCTCGGGGAGGCGGCGCAGCACCGGGATCTCGCCCGCGAACAGCAGCAGGACGGAGCGCGGGTCGTCGCCGGGCTGCGGGGTCGGGCCGGTGCGCTCGGCGGAGTGGCGGGCGAGCAGGCTGCGGGAAAAGCCGAGTCGGTCGAGGGCGGAGGTCACGGGGTCTCCTCAGGCAGCCGCGAACAGCGCCCGGGCGCGCTCGACGATCTGGGCCGCGGCGTGGGGCGGGTAGGGGGTGCGGGTGCCGTGGCCCCAGACCGGGCCGGGCCAGGCCGGGTCCGAGCGGAAGCGGCCGACGACGTGGACGTGCAACTGCTCGACGACGTTGCCGAGCGCCCCGACATTCACCTTGTCGGGGCCGCGCGCAAGTTCCTGCATCACCCCGACCGCGAGGCTGATCTCCTGCATCAGCAGGCCGGCCTCGTCCGGCGGAAGGTCGGTGAGTTCGCGCAGGGCGGGGCGGCGCGGCACCAGCACCAGCCAGGGGAAGCGGGAATCGTCGAGCAGCAGCACCGCGCAGAGCGGCAGGTCGCCCACCGCGATCGTGTCGCCGGCGAGCCGCGGATCCAGGGAGAAGTCGGACGTCATCGCCACCTCGTCGCGGCGTGATCTAGCAGCCGTGCGCGCCGTGTCCCGCGCGGCCGAGGAAAAAAGTCGTCATTTTCGTCACGCCACCTCGGTGCCGGCCGGCAGCGGGGCTTGGCCGCGTGGCGCGTGGGCGGCGCTCTGAAACAGGCGCTCGCTCGTCAGCTTCAGGAAGTAGAAGCCGAATTCCGGGTTCTGGTAGTAGAGCTGCTTGACCTCGTCGTAGGGCACGCAGAGCGCGACGCCGGGCTCCACGCAGACCAGGGAGGCGGTGCGGACGTTCCCGGGCGAGAGCATCCCGAGTTCGCCCACGATGTCGCCGGGCTTGATGTCGATGCCGCGCTCCTCGATGCGGAAGCGCCCGCTCTCGACGTAGAACATCTCGTTGGCTGCATCGCCCTGGCGAAACAGCACCTCCCCGGAGGCGAAGCGCCGCGAGGTGCCGAAGGGCTTGAGCCAGTCGAGGGAGAGGTCGCCGGAGGCCGCCTTCTCCACGTCCCTCACGAGCCGCACCATCTGGTAGAGGCGCAGCGCGTTGAGCGGGATCTGGATCGCCTCGGTGAGCACCACCGGCATGCTGCCGATCATCACCCCGTAGGTGATCGACGCGATGCTGGCGAGCAGCGCCACGATGCGCAGCGGGATCATCGTGCTCATCGCCGTGGCGGTGATGGTGAGCGCGGTGCCCAGATACCCGATGATCTCGACCCAGGAGAAGGTGACGACCCAGGACATGTTTTCTCTCGCGTGGCGCCCGCCGCGCGTGGCGGGGCCTGGCGCCACCTGAAAGTCAAGACAACGGCGGGCATGAGGCAGCGAGCGGATTTCCCGCCCACGGGGCGTGTTTCGCCGGCTGGCCCCGGCTCCGCCGCTCTGCCAAGCTGATGCGAACGGCCGAGGAGCACCGTCCATGCTCGATTCCAAGATGCCCGATTCCCGGATGCCCGAATCGCCCGCCGACGGGATCGCCCGCCGGATCGCGCAGGGGGCCGGGCGCGCGCCGGCCGATCTGGTGATCCGCGGGGCGCGGCTCCTCGACCTCGTCACGGGCGACCTCGTGCCCACCGACATCGCGGTCTGCGGCGACACGATCGTGGGCACCTACGGCACCTACGCGGGCGCGCGGGTGATCGAGGCCGAAGGGCGCGTGGCGGTGCCGGGCTTCATCGACACCCACCTGCACATCGAATCATCGCTCATCACGCCGCACGAATTCGACCGCTGCGTGCTGCCGCACGGGGTCACGACCGCGATCTGGGACCCGCACGAACTCGCCAACGTGCTCGGACCCGCGGCCTTCGACTACGCGCTCGCCGCCGCGGCCGAGACGGTGATGGACATCCGGGTGCAGCTCTCCTCCTGCGTCCCCGCGACCGATCTCGAGACCGCGGGCGCCCGCATCGAGGCCGCCGATCTCCTCGCCTACCGCGACCATCCCGGCTCGCTCGGGCTCGCCGAGTTCATGAACTTCCCGGGCGTGGTCCACGGCGACCCGGGCTGCCTCGCCAAGCTCGCCGCCTTCGCGGGCCGCCATGTCGACGGCCACGCGCCGCTCCTGTCGGGGGCGGGCCTCAACGCCTACGCGGCGGCGGGCATCCGCACCGACCACGAGGCGACCTCCGCCGCCGAGGCCCTGGAAAAGATCCGCAAGGGCATGACGGTGCTGATCCGCGAGGGCTCGGTCTCGAAGGACCTGCACGCGCTCGCCCCGCTCCTCACGGTGGCGACCGCGCCCTTCCTGGCCTTCTGCACCGACGACCGCAACCCGCTCGACATCGCCGAGGAGGGCCATCTCGACCACCTGATCCGCACGGCGATCCGCCTCGGCGTGCCGCCGCTCGCGGCCTACCGCGCCGCCTCGCTCTCGGCCGCGGCGGCCTTCGGTCTGAGCGACCGCGGCATGATCGCGCCCGGGCGCCGGGCCGACCTCGTGCTCCTCGACGACCTTGAGGCTTGCGCGGTGGCCCGGGTGATCGCGGGCGGGCGCCCGGTCGAGGACGCGCTCTTCGCCGGCCGGCCCCGCACCCCGGCGCCGGGACGCGGCAGCGTCAAGGCCGCGCCCGTCACGGCCGCGGATTTCGCCGTGCCGGCCGGCTCGGGCGCCGACACCCCGGTGATCGGCGTCGTGCCGGGGCGGATCATCACCGAGCACCGCCGCCTCGCCCTGCCGGAAGCGGGGGGCCTCGCGGCCTGCGACCTCGCGCAGGACGTGGTGAAGGTCGCGGTGGTGGCCCGCCACGGCGCGCCCGGAATCGGCCGCGGCTTCGTGCAGGGCTTCGGCCTGCGGCGCGGGGCCATCGCCTCCTCGGTGGGCCACGACAGCCACAACCTCTGCGTCGTGGGCGCCGACGAGGCCGACATGGCGCTCGCGGTCAACCGGCTCATCGCCCTCCAGGGCGGGTTCGTGGTGGCGGCGGAGGGCCGGATCCTGGCGGAACTGCCCCTGCCCATCGCCGGGCTGATGAGCGAGCTGCCCTTCGAGGAGGTCCGCGACGCGCTCCACCCGCTGCGCGAGGCGGCGCGCGCGCTCGGCTGCACCCTGCCGGAGCCCTTCCTGCAGGTCGCCTTCCTGCCGCTGCCGGTGATCCCGCACCTGAAGATCACCGACCGGGGGCTGGTCGACGTGGATCGGATGATGCTCCTGCCCGGGTAGTGGTCCAGGTCCGACGGTTCGGCTCGATCCTACTTCGGGGCGCCGAGGCTGTTCAGGACAGCCTTGAAGGCCGCCTCGTGCTGGCGGTCGCCCTCCGGCGAAGCCCAGTAGGACAGCAGCACCATGCGGCCGTCAGGCAGGCCGGCATCGATCGCGAGGTAGCGCAGCACCGTCGGCTTGCCCTGCCACGTCGCCGGCAGATCGGTGGCCTGCACCTTCATCGCGCCTTCCTCGTAGCGCGAGACCCGCGGGTCGCCCGCCGGCGTCACGCCCTGCTTGGCAAAATAGTCGACGTGCTCCTTGCGAACCGCAGCCTCGTCCGCGGGGCGATAGGTCTCAAGCCAGAAGAACACTTCCTCGTCCGGCGATCTCACCTCGACGCCGCGGGCGGTCGGGCTCGTCTTCCACGCGGCCGGAACGTCGATGCCGACGATCGGCGCGCGCGACGGAAGGTTGATCTGCCGCGCCGCGACCTCACCGGCGAGGCAGGCCAGAAGCGCCGCCCCGATCACCATCCGCTTGCGATTAGCCATCATCGCCCCCGTCTTCTCGCGCGTGCTCTGACAGCAAAGCTTGGCAGAGTAAAGCACGGCTGGGTTGCGTCCGGGGTGTAGATCTGGGATCGCAGGGTCACGCGGTTGTCCGGGCGGCAGAAGTCTTCGCAGCGCTGCTCCACCGGACCGTCTCCTCGCTGCCCTCGACCCCGTCGAGGAGGTGATTGTCGTCGTCGGCGTCGTCGCGGACCTCGTCCCTGTTGTTGCATGGTTGTCGAAGATTTTTCCTCGGACAGGCCTGCCGGTGTTGGGGAAGGGCAGCCGTTCGGGCGCGGCAGCCCTGGTGGCGCCTGATACCGCGAGGAGGGCACACGCGACCGCGCGTGCTCGGCGCCGAACGGGCATGACCCAGCCGCCCGGTCGGAGGAGCGGCGTCGCCCGCCCGTTGCGTTTTGCCCGCCCGGCGCCTAACTCGGGGGTCGCCGGGCATGTTGCGGCGCAGCAACCGAGGGGTGCGAGGCATGGCGCAGACGCGGATTCGGCCCGGGCCGGGCGAGGTGCCGGTGCTCGGCGGGGTCGCCGAGATGGCGTCTCGCTTCGACGTCATCCTGTGCGACGTCTGGGGCGTGCTGCACGATGGCGAACGCGCGCACGCCGCGGCGGGGGATGCCCTCACGCGCTTCCGCGCCCTGCCGGGCGAGCGCCCGCGCCGGGTGGTGCTGGTGTCGAACGCGCCGCGCCCCGGCGCCTCCGTGCAGGCGCAGCTCGACGGGTTCGGGCTGCCGCGCTCGGCCTACGACGCGATCGTGACCTCGGGCGACCTCACCCGCGCCCTCATCGCCGAGCGCGGCGAGGCGCCGCTCTACCATCTCGGCCCCGACCGCGACCTGCCGATCTTCGCGGGGCTGTCCGCGCCCCGCGTGCCGCCCGAGGAGGCCGCGCACGTGGTCTGCACCGGCCTGTTCGACGACGAGGTGGAGACCGCCGAGGATTACCGGCCGCTGCTCGCCACGCTGCGGGAGCGCGGCCTGCCGATGATCTGCGCCAATCCCGATCTCGTGGTGGAGCGCGGGGCGCGGCTGATCCCCTGCGCGGGGGCGCTCGCGAGCCTCTACGAGGCGATGGGCGGGACGGTGATCTACGCGGGCAAGCCGCACCGGCCGGTCTACGAGGCGGCCGTTGAGGCCGCGGCGGCGCTCGACGGGCTCGCGCCGGCGGCCCCCGACCGGGTGCTCGCCATCGGCGACGCGATCCGCACCGACGTCGCGGGGGCGAGCGGGTTCGGCATCGCCTCGGTGCTGGTGGCCCGCGGCATCCACGCCGAGGAGCTGGGCTGCCACGCCGGGGAGCCGCTCGGGGAGATCGCTGAGTGGCTGGAAGCTCAGCCCGTGCACCCCGACGCGGTGGTCGAGGTGCTGCGCTGGTGATCAGGAGAACAGGGCGTCGATGGCGTCCTGCGGGGTCTCCGGCCCCTTGAGCTGGGGCCCGTTCAGCAGGAGCGTGTCGCGCCGCGCCTTGGAGCGGGCCTCCTCTTGGTCCATCTCGCCGTCGCGCACGTTCACCACGGTGGCGAAGTGGGAGAGGCGGGTCTCGACCTGCCCCAGCGCGTCCACCACCTTGGCGATGCGCTGGCCGGTGATGTCCTGGAAGGCGCAGGCCTCGAAGATCTGAAAGACCTCCGCCTCGACCTTCGCGCGGTAGCCCGCCAGCGTGTCGTCCTCGATCGCCAGGATGCCCTCGGCGACCTCCATGATCCGGTTGGTGGCGCTCGCGGTGGCGGTGACGACGCTGCCGAGCTCGTCATGGGCCATCGGCAGGCGGTCGTTGCGCAGCTCGTTCGCCCGCAGGTGGGAGATCGCCGCCTTGAGGCGCTTGATGTACTCGGCGATCTCGACGAGATCGCTCACCAGGGTGGCCGTCGAGGGTCCGGCGAAGGGAGCGGGCTTGGCGGACGGGGCCGCCGCGGCCGGGCTCCCGCCGGCGCTCTGTCGCATCAACATCGGGGTCAGCCGCGCTAGGAGGGACGGGGCAGGGGCAAGGGCCGGACCTGGTCGTGCAGGAGCCGGTCGCACCGGACCCGGTCGCGCCGCGGCCGGCTCGGGGAGCCGGGCCGCGGAAAGCCGGGGTGGCCGGTCCTCAGGCGCCGCAGACCGCCTCGATCTTGGTCTTGAGGGTCTGGGCGTTGAAGGGCTTCACGATGTAGTTGTTCACGCCGGCCTTCTTGGCGGCGATGACGTTCTCGGTCTTCGACTCGGCGGTCACCATGATGAAGGGCGTGGTGCGCAGCGCGTCGTCCGCCCGCACGTGGCGCAGCAGCTCGTAGCCCGTCATCGGCTCCATGTTCCAGTCGGAGATCACGAGGCCGTACTTCTTCTGCTTCAGCTTCGCCAGCGCGCCGGTGCCGTCGGAGGCATCGTCGACATCCTCGAAGCCGAGCTGCTTGAGGAGGTTGCGGATGATGCGGACCATCGTCTGGTAGTCGTCCACCACGAGGATCGGCATGCCGAGGTCAAGGGCCATCGTTCCGGCTCCGTTCGCGGGCGCGACGCATTCGGCGCGCGCCATGGCCCGCTAGAGATGATGAGGGGAAACACCGGACGGTGCTTCTGACGGCAAGTGTTAGACGCCCCCCGTTGCAAAGCCGTTAATCGCCGCGCGCGATGGCGGCCTCCTCCCGCTGCGTCCGGCGCGGAGCCCGCCGCCTTCGAAAGTCGAATGGTTCGGTGCGGAGGGTGCGCTCTACTTTGCCCGACGACAGCAGGCCAGCGAGGGAGCGCCGCCCGTGCCGGGATCGACGGATGGCAGCCCCGCCGCGACCGCGCTCGCCTTCGAGGATCTGGTGGTCGGGCAGGATGCCTGCCTGACGCGCGTGGTGGACCGCGACGTGGCCGGCCTCGTGGCCGCTTTCGGCGGCGCGGCCATCGGCGGCGCTGCCCTGGCGGGCGGCCCGGCGGTGGAGGGTTTCGGACCGAGCGTCGCCCACGGCCTCGTGGCCGCGAGCCTCGTCGCCGCGCTCCTCGGCACGCGCCTGCCGGGGCCGGGCGCGGTCTACCTGTCGCAGAACCTGCAGTTCCTCGGGCCGGTGGCGCCCGGCGACGCGCTGGTGGCCCGCGTCGAGGTGGTGGAGCTCGTCCGCGCGCGCCGCCGCGCCCGGCTCTTCTGCGAGTGCGCGGTCGGCGACCGGGTGGTGCTGGAGGGCGAGGCCTGGGTGGCGCTGGCGGCCCGCGCCGCCCCGGACCCGCCCCGGGCGGGGACGTGAGGCCGCGCACGGCCCGGGCCGGCCATGCGGCAGGCTCGGGGCGGGTCGGTGCCGTCCCACCTTGACGACGATGCCGCAGGTGCGAGATGACCGCTCGGAATCGTCATCATCCAGGACTCCGCTGAGGCAGGAACCCGCCCGATGAGCAACTTCAACGAGGAGCGTGTGCTGTCCGTCCATCACTGGACCGACACGCTCTTCAGCTTCCGCACGACCCGCGATCCGTCGTTCCGCTTCCGCAACGGCGAGTTCACGATGATCGGGCTGAAGACGGACGGCAAGCCGCTGCTGCGCGCCTACAGCGTCGTCTCGGCCAATTACGAGGACGAGCTGGAGTTCTTCTCCATCAAGGTGCCCAACGGCCCGCTCACCTCGAAGCTGCAGCACCTCAAGGTCGGCGACCCGATCATCGTCAGCCGCAAGGCGACCGGCACGCTCGTCCTCGACAACCTGATGCCGGGCCGGCACCTCTACCTGCTCGGCACCGGCACCGGGCTGGCGCCGTTCCTGGCCATCATCAAGGACCCGGAGACCTACGAGCGCTTCGAAAAGGTCGTTCTCGTCCACGGCTGCCGCCAGATCTCGGAACTCGCCTACGGCGAGACGATCACGCAGGACCTGCCGAACCACGAGCTGATCGGCGAGATGGTCCGCGACCAGCTGGTCTATTATCCGACCGTGACCCGCGAGCCGTTCCGCAACCGCGGCCGCATCACCGACCTGATGACCTCCGGCAAGCTGTTCGAGGATATCGACCTGCCGCCGATGGCGATCGGGAGCGACCGCTTCATGCTCTGCGGCAGCCCCGACATGATCCGCGACACGCGCGACCTGCTCTCCAGCCTCGGCTACGTCGAGGGCAACCACGGCGAGGCCGGCCACTACGTGATCGAAAAAGCCTTCGTCGAGAAGTAGCGGCTTCGCGGCCGGGGCGGCCCGCCCGGCCCACGGGCGGCGCCCGGCTCTGGGGGAAGGGCGCATGCGCATCCTGCTCATCAACCCCAACACCACCGCCGCGGTGACCGAGCAGGCCGCCGCGCAGGTGCGGCGCCTCGTCCCGGCCGAGGTGGTGGCGGTCACGGGCCGGTTCGGCGCCGCCTACATCGCGACCCGCGCCGCCTGCGCCATCGCGGCCCACGCGGCGCTCGACGCGCTGGCCGAGCACGTCGCGGGCTGCGACGGGGTCTATCTCGCCTGCTTCGGCGATCCCGGGCTCCTCGCCCTCAAGGAGGTCTCCCCCGTGCCGGTCATCGGCATGGCCGAGGCGGCGCTCCACCTCGCCTGCCTGCGCGGACGCCGGATCGGTGTGGTCACGGGCGGCGCGCTCTGGAAGCCGATGCTGGAGGAATTCGCCGCGGCGCAGGGGCTGGCGGGACGGCTCGCCGGCATCCGCACCATCGCGCCGACCGGGGGCGAGATCGCCCGCGATCCCGACGCGGCGCTGAGCCGGCTCGCCGCCGCTTGCCGCGCCGGCGCGGAGGACGACGGCGCGGACGTGGTGGTGCTGGGCGGCGCCGCGCTGGCGGGGCTCGCCGCCCGCATCCAGCCCGACGTGCCGGTGCCGGTGATCTGCTCCGTGGAGGCGGGCGCCCGGATGATGCTGGCCGCCCTCGCGGTTCCGGTCGGCGCCCCGCCCCCGCCGAGCCGCAGCACCGGGCTCTCGCCCGCCCTCGCGCGGCTCCTCGGCGGGGACTGACCGCCTTACTGCACGATCTTGGGGGCGGTGCCCGGCGCGCCCTCCGGCGTCGTCTCGGGCGTCTGCACGGCGGCCGGGAGCAGGATGCCCTTCTCGACGCTGCCCTCCGGCCCGAACTCGCCCGCCACGATCCGGCAGGCAGCGTCCCGGTTCGCCATCATCTGGTTCGACATCAGCGTGAACATCGTCTGGACCCGGGCGCCGAAGGGCCCGCGCGGCGGGCGCACGTCCTCGATCGTCACGTTGTAGCGCCCGAGCAGCGCCTCGAAGGACGACACCCCGATCCGGTAGCCGCAGACGTTGGCGGCGGCGAAGATGTAGGCGGCGGTCTCGAGCGCACGGGGCGGGGGAGCGTTGCGGATCGGCTGCGCCTGGGCGCCGGGAGCGAGCAGGACGAGGCCGGCCAGGGCCGGCGCGAGGCGGGTCAGCATCGGGATTCCTCCGGGGTCGATGAGGCTGCGGGCTCTGCGGCCCGTCACCGGCGCCAGCAGATAGGGCAGGACATGGCCCGGCGGGAAGCCGGTGCGGCATCGCGGACGGGGATGGGGCGCTCCGCCGCCCCACTGGCAGGTCCGATCGGCCTGCGGTCGTCGAACGGACGTGGTTCGCCGGGTTGCTCCGCCCGGACTGTTGGCGCTTGACGCCAACGGTTGTTGGCGTAGCATGCCAACATGGGAGCGATGCTCGTCATCCGCCGCCGTGTCGTGTTCGGAGACCGGGACTTCGCCGAGTTCGTCGTGTGGCGTGTGCCGAAACCGGTTCCGCCCGCCAGGCACCCGTTCAAGTACCGCCTCGTTTACATCGTCGATGGCGCTCGGGTGATCGGTTTCGACAACGAACGCGGCAAAGGAGACCATCGGCACGATCGGGATCGGGAAACACCGTATCGGTTCGTCGGTATCGATCGACTGCTCCATGATTTCGTTGAGGCGGTCGAGACGTGGAGAAGAGATCATGGCAAGGGCTGAGATCGAAGTCGGCCGCGGCCTTCGCGAGGCGGCGGCGGACGTTGCCGCGGCCTGGAAGGCGGCGGAGACCGGTCACCTCGTCGCGGCAGGGGACCGCATCCTGTTCCGGGATTGGGAGGCGCTGTGCGCGGTCCTGACCCCGAAGCGGTACGCGCTCCTCCGCCACCTCCGGCAATCGCCCGAGAGCGGTGTTCGGGCGCTGGCCCGGGCCCTCGGCCGGGATGTCCGGCGCGTCCATCAGGACGTGGTCGCCCTGGCGGATCTCGGGCTCGTCACGCGCGGCGAGGATGGCCGTTTGTCGAGCGAGGTGGATGAGATCGCATCCACGATCCGCGTCGCGGTGTAGGCCACTCGGCCGGCTTCACCCCCGCGCCTCCTCGGCCAGCGCCCGCACGCGGCGCAGGTCCTCCACGAATTGCCCGTAGGCCTCGTCCTTGGCCGCGTCCGGCAGGCGCAGCAGGTAGGAGGGATGGACGGTGATGAACCCCTGGAACGGCCGGCCGTCGAACTCGGCCGGGCCGCGCGCGCGGGTGATCGGCACGCTTCGGCCCGTGAGCGCCAGCACCGCGGTCGCGCCGAGCGCCACGACGAGGCGGGGCGCCACGAAGGCGAGTTCGCGGTCGAGCCACCAGCGGTAATGCGCAACCTCGCCCGCGCTGGGTTTCTGGTGGATGCGCCGCTTGCCGCGCTCCTCGAACTTGAAGTGCTTGACCGCGTTCGTCAGGTAGGCGCGGTCGCGGTCGAGCCCGGCCTCCGCCAGGGCGCGGGACAGGAGCTGGCCCGCCGGCCCCACGAAGGGGCGCCCCTGCCGGTCCTCCTGGTCACCCGGCTGCTCGCCCACGAAGGCGATCGCGGCGCCGGGCGGCCCCTCGCCGAGCACCGCCTGGGTCGCGCCCGGCACCAGCGGCTCGGAGCGGCGGATCAGGGCGTTGAGGTCGGCAAGGCTCGCGGGCTCCTGCTCGGCCATGGCGGCGAGCGCCCGGGCCGGCACCCGCTTGCGGGGCGCCCGCGCCTCCCGCTCGATCATGCCGGCGACGCGCGCGCTCGCGCCCCGCACCAGGGAGGGGATCGCCGCCGCTTCCGGCAGGTTGCGCCAGTACTTCTTCGGCATCTCGGCGCGCATGGCGGCCGGGTTGGTGCGGGCCGGGTTGAAGGTGCTGGCGTAGTAGGCGCACCAGCCGGCCTCGAACGCGTCGGAGGCGGGCGCGTCCTCGCGCCGCCCGGGCGGTCCGAAGCGCAGCGCACGGCCGTCCCAATGGGCCGAGCCGTCGGGCGTCAGGATCGCCCAGTCGAAGGAGGGGAAGCGCTCCACGAAGAACGGGGCCGCGGTCGCCAGGATGTGATGGTCGGGCTCGAACCACGCGACGAAGCGCTCGCGGGGTCCCTCCGCCGCGCCGGCCCGGCGGAAGCGCAGGAAGGCGTGCATCTTGTGCAGGTCGCGCGCCACCGCCTTGCGCATCCGCGACAGGCGATGGACGAGCGGGTCGCTTGCGACCTCAAGGAGGTGCCGCTCGCCCGCCGCCACCCGCCAGATCAGCCCGTACAGCAGGGCGAAGCGCTCGGGGTCGCGATGCTGCACCACGCCCGTGATCAGGTCCGCCACCGGGCGCGGCAGGGCGAGCGGGGCGGCGTCGGCCGCCGCATCCTCCTCCGCAAACAGCGCGGGGGCGTCCCCTTGCGTCCACGTCACCGCCTCGGGCGGAATCCCGTCCGCCACGAGCCGCCGCGCGGCGGCGCGGAAGCCCGCGAGATCGGCGCCGGGGGCGAGATGCACGGCGCGCCGCATCCGCTCACCCGAACAGCGCGAGCTGCCGCGGCGCCTCACTGAGCCGCGGCGCCTCGCCGAGGCGCGCGCGCAGGTCGAGACGGTCGGTGAGCCGGGTCGGGGCGTGATCGGCGGCGATCAGGAACGGCCGCGCCCGCCGCAGGCCGGAGGTGAGGCGGCCGAGATCGGCGAGCCGCAGCCGGGTGTGGGGGGGGGGGGGG
>NZ_JBKIBX010000005.1:233166-257004 GCF_046557895.1 Methylobacterium oryzisoli
GCATCTCGCGGTCGGCCCGGTTCACGTCGACGGGAAAGCGTCCGCGGTTCTTGAGCGCCCAGGCGAGCTTCGGGTCGACGTCGAGGGCGAGCATGCCCGCCTCGGCCGCCTCGGCCACGTCGTCGGCGGAAAAATCGTAGTACCGCAGCAGCCAGTCGGCTTGGTAGAGCCGGTGCTCCCGCTGCAGCGGCGGCGGCTTCACCGGCAGGATCGCGGCGGCATCGGGGATCGGGCTGAAGGCCGAGTAGTAGATCCGCTTGAGCGCATGGCTGTGGTAGAGGGACGCGCTCGTGCGGATCAGCGACACGTCGGTGCTGGCATCCGCCCCCACGATCACCTGCGTCGACTGGCCGGCGGGCGCGAAGCGGCGGCGCTCGTCCTTCGCCTGCGCGATGCGCTCGCGCATCTGCCCCATCGCCGCCTGGATCGCCGCGCCGTCCTTCTCGGGAGCCAGCCGCTCCAGGCTCGCCTCGGTGGGCAGTTCGAGGTTGATCGACAGCCGGTCGGCGAAGAGGCCCGCCTGCTCGATCAGCCAGGGGCTCGCCTCGGGGATCGTCTTCAGGTGGATGTAGCCGCGAAAGCCGTGCTGCCGGCGCAGGCCCTTCGCCACCCGGATCATCTGCTCCATCGTGTGGTCGGGTGAGCGGATGATGCCCGAGGAGAGAAACAGCCCCTCGATGGTGTTGCGCTTGTAGAACTCCACCGTGAGGGTGATGACCTCCTCCACGCTGAACGTCGCCCGCCTGACGTTCGAGGAGCGCCGGTTCACGCAATAGGCGCAGTCGAACAGGCAGTAATTGGTGAGCAGGATCTTGAGCAGCGACACGCAGCGCCCGTCCGGCGTGTAGGCGTGGCAGATGCTGGCCCCGGTGGTCGAGCCGAGCCCGTCCGGCGCCGCCTTGCGCCGCGGCCCCCCGGAGGAGGCGCAGGAGGCGTCGTACTTCGCCGCATCGGCCAGGATGGTGAGCTTCTTCGCCAAACGATCGTCCATGCGGGGCAGAATGGAGATTGTTCCTGTTTTGTTCAAGGCGGCGAAACGCCCCGCCGCCGACCTCGACCGGGCGGAACCCGGGACGCGCCCCGCCCGTTGAGTGCTTGCTTGGAAGAATTCCAATCTTCATGATCGCGGGGCCGTCGCCCCGCCCAGGACCGGAAGGAGCACACGATGGCGAGCACGGAAACCGGGGCGGCCTGCAGCACCTGCCGCTACTACGACACCCACAAGCTCAACGCCGGCAGCCCGCAGGGCGACGAGGGCCTGTGCCGGTTCAACCCGCCGGTGAGCCAGCCCGAGCCGCAGGGCCACGGCCTGTGGCCCGTGGTGTCCGCCTCGGACTGGTGCGGCCACTACTCGCCCGAGATGATGGCCGGCGAGTAGCGGCCGGCGCGGCGGACCCGGCCTTGAGGCGGTCCGCCGCGGCGACTCCCCGGCAGCGGAACACCGGTTGCCGGGGCACGTTCGGAAGCGATCCCCCTCCACCACACGGGCGAGATGCATGCCGGACGACCTGACCCTTCTCTCACGCAGGAGCCTGATGCTCGCAGGCGGCGCGACCCTGGCGGCGATGGGCCATGCCGAGGCCGCCGGCCCCTCCGGCTCGTCCGGGGCGCAGGTCGATACCGGCCGGGTCGAGAACGGGCGGGTGACCTTTCCCAACTGGCGCGGCCCCTCCGACCGTCCGTCCGCCCCGCCGCCGGCTCCGATGCCGCCGAACAAGCGGGTCGGCTTCGCGGTGGTCGGCCTCGGGCGCTTGTCGCTGGAAGAAATCCTTCCGGCCCTCGGCCAGACCCGCAAGGCGCGGCTCGCGGCGCTGATGTCGGGCACCCCCGACAAGGCCCGCCTCGTCGCGGAGCAGTACGGCGTCAAGCCGGAGGCGGTGTACGGCTACGACGGCTGGGACGCGCTGGCGAAGAACCCGGACGTGCAGGCGGTCTACATCGTCACCCCGAACGGGCTGCACCGCGACCACGTGCTCGCGGCGGCGGGCGCCGGCAAGCACGTGCTGTGCGAGAAGCCGATGGCGAATTCCTCGGCGGAGGCGCGCGCGATGATCGACGCCTGCGCCAAGGCCGGCGTCAAGCTGATGATCGCCTATCGCTGCCAGTACGAGCCCTATAACCGCGAGGTCGTGAAGCTCGTCCGCTCGGGCAAGTTCGGGCGCGCCAAGCTGGTCGAAGCGGTCAACACCCAGACCATGAGCCTGCCCGAGCAGTGGCGCATGCGCCAGGCGCTGGCGGGCGGGGGCGCCCTGCCGGATATCGGCCTCTACTGCCTCAACGGCGTGCGGGCGCTCACGGGCGAGGAGCCCATCGCCGTGCAGGCGCAGATCCAGTCGGCGGACGATCCCCTCTACCGGGAGGTGGAGGAGACCGTGACCTTCACGCTGCGCTTCCCCTCCGGGCTGATCGCCCAATGCGCCACGAGCTACGGCACGCACGAGACCCGCTCCCTCAAGGTCCAGGCGGAGGGAGGCGGCATCGATCTCCAGAACGCCTTCGCGTACGAGGGCCAGCGGCTGGTCCTGCACCACCGCGAGGGCCGCGCGGAGGCGCGCGAGGAGCGCGCGCTGCCCACGCACGACCAGTTCGCGCTCGAGATCGACCACATGGCGACCTGCATCCTGGAGAACCGCACGCCCCGCACGCCGGGCGAGGAGGGGTTGCAGGACCAGATCCTGATGGAGGCGATCTACGAGGCGGCCCGCACCGGCGGCACCGTCGCCCCGAAGCCGCCGGAGCGCACGATCCAGAAGGGACCGCTCGACGTGACCCGCGGCCCGGAGCCGGAGGAGGCGGGCTGAGCGGTGCATGCACATCGCTGCTCGCTTCAGACAGGTCATGCTTCTCACCCAAGGCTCCCACGAAGAGCGCGGGATCCCTTCTTCCGTGCGGGAGAAGGGTAGGGGGATCGAAGATCCCGCTGAGGGTCCCGGGAGGGAGCCGCAGTGAAGCGTGGAGCGTCGTGAGGGGAGCGGAACGGATCAGCTTCAAACACTGATCGTGGTGCTGGCAGCGGCAGCGTCCCGCCTTCTTGCTGCACCCTCCCGGGACCCTCACCCCTACCCCTCTCCCGCACGGGAGAGGGGTCCCGAGCTGCCCGCGCCTCAATCGGGAGAGAGGAGCGCAGGCGCGGCTTCCATCGGCGCTCCGGCCGAGACCGCCCTACCCCCGTTCACGCGAACGCGATTCGGTTCGCCTCGCAACCGTCACGGAGTCCCGCTATCTGGAACCATGAAGGTTCCGATGCGCGTCCTGGCTTGCCTCGTCCCCTGCCTCGTCTCCTGCCTCTCGGCCCTGGCGGCGTTCGTCGCGCTGCCCGCCGCCGCGCAGGCGCCGCGGGTCAACCCGAAATATGCCGACCTCGTGAAGGCCGAACTCGTGGCCGAGCCGGGGGCGGTGGCGGCGGGGCAGCCCTTCGCGGTCGGGGTGCGGCTGGTGATGAAGCCGCACTGGCACGTCTACTGGCGCAATCCCGGTGATTCCGGCCTCGCGCCGGAGATCGCCTGGAGCCTGCCGCCGGGTTTTTCGGCTGGGTCGGTCGCGTGGCCGGTGCCGGCGCGCATCCCGGTCTCCGGCCTCGTCAATTTCGGCTACGAGGGCGAGACGCTGCTCACCGCCACGGTGACACCGCCCGAAACCCTCGAACCCGGCCGGCCCGTCACCCTGCGGGCCAAGGTGTCCTACCTCGTCTGCGAGCGCGAATGCGTGCCGGGCGAGGCGAGCGTCCAGGCGACGCTGCCCGTCGCCCCCCCGGGCACGAGCGTGCGGCCCGATCCGCGCCACGCCGGCCTGTTCGCGGCGGCGCGCGAGCAGCTCCCGACGCCCGCGCCCGGGCCGCACCGGGTGACGGAGGAGGGCGACACGCTCACCCTCCACCTCGACGCCCCCGACGTGGCGCGCGCGGCGATCACCGACCTCGCCTTCTTCCCCTATTCCGAGACCGCGATCGAGCACGCGGCGCCCCAGACCGTGACCGCCGACGAGCGGGGGCTGCACATCGCGCTCAAGCGCAGCAGCCTGACGCCCGCGGGCACCATCACGCGCCTCGACGGCGTGCTGGCGCTGACCGGGCGGGCGGGAGATGCGCCCGTGCGGCACGCCTTCGCGCTCGGCGAGGCGCCGGCCGCGGCGAGCGCCGCCCCAGCAAGTCCTGCGGCGGCAAGTCCCACGACGGCTACTGCGCCGACGGCCCCGCCGGCCGCCGTCCTGCCGCCGGAGGACGCGCCCTCGGGCGTGTGGGCGGCCGCCCTCCTGGCCTTCCTGGGCGGCCTCCTCCTCAACCTGATGCCCTGCGTCTTCCCGGTCCTGTCGATCAAGGTGCTGGGGCTGGTGCGCCAGTCGGGCGAATCCCTCGGCCGGGTGCGGCTGCACGGCCTCGCCTACACGGCGGGCGTGATGGCCTCCTTTCTGGTGCTCGCCGGCATCCTGGCGGCCCTGCGCGCCGGCGGGGCGCAGATCGGCTGGGGCTTCCAGCTGCAATCGCCCCTGGTGGTGGCGAGCCTCGCCTACGTGCTGTTCGGTATGGGCCTCAGCCTGTCGGGCGCGCTGCCTCTCGGCGGGCGCTTCGCCGGCATCGGCGACGGGCTCACCCGGCGGGCGGGCCTGGAGGGCTCGTTCTTCACCGGCGTGCTCGCCACCGTGGTGGCCACGCCCTGCACGGCGCCCTTCATGGGTGCGGCGGTCGGCTTCGCGCTGACGCAGGGCACGGCCGTGAGCCTCGCGGTCTTCGCCGCCCTCGGCTTCGGCCTCGCGCTGCCCTTCCTCGTCCTCGCCTGCTGGCCCGCGGCCGTGCGCCGGCTGCCGCGGCCCGGCGCCTGGATGGAGACTCTCAAGGGCATCCTCGCCTTCCCGCTCTACGCCACCGTGGCGTGGCTGGTCTGGATCCTGAGCCAGCAGGTTGGGCCGGGCGGCCTTTTCCTGGCGCTGCTCGGGCTCGTGCTGGTGGCGTTCTGCGCCTTCGTGCTGGAGCGCGCCCGCACGGCCGGGCCGTGGGGCGGCCGGGCGGCGATGGCGGCGCTGCTCCTCGCGGTGCTCGGGCTCGGCGTCCTCGTCGCCGCCCTCGACCGCGACCGGGCCGGCCCGCCCGCCGTCGCGGTGGCGGGCGGGCCTGAGCCCTTCACCCAGGCGCGCCTCGACGGGCTGCTCGCGCAGGGCCGGCCGGTCTTCGTCAACATGACGGCGGCGTGGTGCATCACCTGCCAGGTCAACGAGCGCACCTCGCTGGCGACCGAGGCCGTGCGGGCGGCGTTCCGGGCGCACGACATCGCCTACCTCAAGGGCGACTGGACCAACCAGAACCCGGAGATCACCCGGATGCTGGAGGCGCATGGCCGCTCCGGCGTGCCGCTCTACGTGCTCTATCGCGGCCCCGGCGACGCGCAGGTGCTGCCGCAGATCCTCACCGAATCCGCCGTCCTCGCCGCCCTCGACCGGGCCGCCCCGGCGCGGCGGGCCGCCCTCTCGTCCCCGCAGGAGTGATGCCTCCGATGCCGACCCGCCGCACCGCGCTCGCTCTCGCCGCTCTCCTCGCCGCTCCCCTGGCCCTCGCAGTCCCCGCCGCAGCCGCGGGGCCGCAGGTGGACCGGCCCGCCCCCGCCTTCACGGCCAGGGACGCGGACGGCCGAACGGTCTCGCTCGCCGACTACAAGGGCAGGACCGTCGTGCTGGAATGGACCAACCACGACTGCCCCTTCGTGCAGAAGCATTACGGGGGTCAAGCCATGCAGGCGCTCCAGAAGAAGTGGACCGGGCAGGGCGTGGTCTGGCTCACGGTGATCTCTTCGGCGCCGGGCGAGCAGGGGGCGGTCTCGGGGTCCGAGGCCCACCGGCTGACGCAGGAGCGCGGCGCCGCTCCGACCACGGTCGTGCTCGACACGGACGGGGCGGTGGGCCGCGCCTACGGAGCCCAGACCACACCGCACATGTTCGTGGTGAAAGGCGACGGCACGCTCGCCTACATGGGCGGCATCGACGACAAGCCCTCGACCACGCTCGCCGACCTCAAGACCGCCCGCAACCACGTGGACGCGGCGCTGGCCGAGATCGCGGCCGGCCAGCCGGTGAGCCTGAAGACGGCGCGGCCCTATGGCTGCTCGGTGAAGTACGCCTCCTGATCCCGAGCCGCATGACGGGCTGGGTCGCGGGCGTCGACGGCTGCCCGGGCGGCTGGATCGCGGCCCTCCGGCGCCGCGACGCGGCGGCCCCCGTGGTGGTGCGGGTCGTGCCCGACCTCGCCGCCCTCTGCGACGGGCCGGAGGCCCCGGACGTGGTGGCGGTGGACATCCCGATCGGCCTGCCCGAGCGGGTCGGCGCGGGCGGACGCACGGCCGAGCAGCAGGTGCGCCCGCTCCTCGGGCCGCGCCGCGCCTCGGTTTTCTCCACCTCGGCGCGGGCGGTGGTCTACGCGCCGGACTACACGGCGGCGATCGCGCTCGCGCGCGCCGGCGGCCTGCAGCCCTTCGCGCCCTCGCCCCCCGCCAACGCGATCTTCCCGCGCATCCGGGCGGTCGACGCGCTGCTGCGCGGGCGCCCCGACCTGCGCGAGCGCGTCTACGAGGTGCATCCCGAACTCGCCTTCGCGAGCCTCAACGGCGGCGTGCCGCTCGCCGCCCCGAAGCGTGACCCGGCGGGCGCGGCCCTGCGCCGGGCGCTGCTGCTCCGGGCGGGACTGCCGGAGGACGTGGTGGAGGGTCCGCCGCCGCGGGGAGCGGCGCGCGACGACCTCCTCGACGCGCTGGCCGCCCTCGCGGTGGCGCAGGGCCTCGCCGCCGGCCGCGGCCTGTCCTATCCCGACCCGCCGGAGCGGGACGCGCACGGCCTGCCCGTGGCAATCTGGACCCTTCGTCCGACCGAGGCCCACCCATGACGGATCTGCCCACCCGCGAGATCGCCCGCGCCCTGGTGTTCGACCCGCAGGACCGCCTGCTCCTGATCGCCTACGAGGCGGTGCGGGACGTCGATCCGGCACGGCCGGGGGATCGCTGCTTCTGGTTCATGCCCGGGGGCGGCATCGAGCCCGGCGAGAGCCCGGAAGAAGCCTGCCTGCGCGAGCTGGAGGAGGAGATCGGCGTCACGGGCGTGCCGCTCGGCCCGCTGGTCGCGCGCTGCGACGGCCCCTTCACGCTCTTCACCAAGCCCCGCATCGCGCATGAGCGCTACTACGTGGTGCGCCTGCCCGACGACCGCATCGACACGGCGCGGCTCGCCGAGACGGAGGATAACCCGGTGCTGGGCACGCGCTGGTGGAGTCTCGATGACCTCGCGGCGACGCCCGAGCGGGTCGAGCCCGCGGGTCTGGCCGCGCTCGCCCGCCGCCTCGCCGCGGGCGAGCGCGTGACGGAAGTCCGACTCGCCTGGGGCGAAGGCGCGGGCTAAGGGAAGGGCACAGGAACGTTCCTTCTCGGCCGGGTCCCGGGCCGGCTCGCCTCGGGCCGGGCCTCGGCCGCATCAGACGAGACGCACCATGTTCCCGCAGACGCTCACCGACGGCTACCGCGCCTTCCTCGACGACCGCTTCGCCCGCGAGCGCGGGCGCTACGAGACCCTGGCCGAGGGGCAGAGCCCCGAGATCATGGTGATCTCCTGCTGCGACAGCCGGGTCTCGCCGGAGGTGGTCTTCGACGCGAGCCCGGGCGAGCTGTTCGTCGTGCGCAACGTCGCCAACCTCGTGCCGCCCTTCGAGACCGCGGGCGAGTACCACGGCACCTCGGCGGCGCTCGAATTCGCCGTGCAGGCGCTCAAGGTGAAGCACATCGTGGTCCTGGGCCACGCCCGCTGCGGCGGCGTGCGGGCCTTCGCGGACGACGCCGCGCCGCTCTCGCCGGGCGACTTCATCGGCCGCTGGGTGTCGCTGATCGCGCCGGCCGCCGAGCGGATCGGCCCCGGGCGCGGCGACGACTACCTGGAGCGGCTGGAATACGCCACGGTGGAGAACAGCCTCACCAACCTGATGACCTTCCCGTGCGTGCGCATCCTGGTCGAGCGCGGCCGGCTGCACCTGCACGGGGCGCATTTCGGCATCGCCACCGGCGAGTTGCGGGTGCGCGACCCGGAGACCGGGGCCTTCCGGCTCGCCGTGCCGGAGGCGCGGCTGAGCCCGACGCGGCTGATCCGCTGCCAGGACACCGGGTCGAGCGGGGGCTGATGGCTCGCCTGCGCTCCGACTTCTGGGTCGCCGCGCACCTGCGGCGCTGCGGCGTCGAGGGCGTGAGCGCGGTGCAGCGCCGCCGCGGCGCACCGGAGGCGGGGGCGATCTTCATCAAGGTCGACCGCCTCGACGGGCGAGCCGATCTCTACGGCCCCGCCCCCCAGGCGCTGGTCGGCGCCGACGACGACGGCACGCGCCGCTTCGAGGCGTTGATGAGCGAGGCGCTGCCGCCCGACGTGGAGGCGCGCCTCACCCGGGAGATCCGCTTCGACCCCGACCTGTGGATCGTCGAGATCGACGACCCGCAGGGACGCCACTTCCTCGATCTGGCGGGTGGGTAGGGGCGGGCGCGAGGCCCGATCAGGCCGGCGGCCGATACCCGGGGAAGGGCGGGCGCCCCTGCGGCGAGGCGGTCAGCACCATCATCATCTCGCCGACGTTCTCCGGCGTGATCAGGCCGACGAGCCGGCCGAACCCGTCGGTGACGCCCACCGCCGGCAGGCGGTTCTCCTGCATCAGGCGCAGCGCGTCCTCCAGGGGCTGGCGGTCGCGCAGGGTCGGGATGTCGGCCCGCATCACCTCCAGCACCGGCGCGTCGGGGCCGCGCTCGCGCAGCGCCCGGATCATGTCGTCGCGGGTGAGCACCCCGCGCAGGCGGCCCGCGCCGTCCACCACCGGGAATTCGTGTTGCGTGGTGGCAATGAGACCCTGCACCGCGTCCTCGACCCGGCTGTTCGGTCCCAGGCTGTCGTAGCGGGTGATCATCGCGTCGCCCGCGAGCAGCCCGCGGGAGACCTGCCGCATCTGCACCGCGTGCGCCTCGGAGGCCGCGCCGAGATAGACGAAGAAGGCGATGAAGATCAGGAGCGGGTGGCCGCCCACGAGCCCCAGCAGGCCGAGCCCGAAGGCGACCGCCTGCCCGACGCCCGCGGCGATCTGGGTGCCGCGGGCGTAGCCGAGCCGGTGGGCCAGGATGGCGCGCAGCACCCGGCCCCCGTCCATCGGGAAGGCCGGGATCAGGTTGAACAGGACGAGGAAGAGGTTGACCCAGAGCAGGCGCTCGAACAGGCCGATGCCGGGATTGTCCACCTCCATGCTCGGCCGGAGCCCGCCCAGCAGCAGGAAGAGCAGGGCCGCGATGGCGACGTTCACGGCCGGCCCGGCGAGCGCGATGACCAGTTCCTGGCGCGGGTCCTCGGGGATGCGCTCCAGCCGGGCGACGCCGCCGATCGGCAGGAGGGTGATGTCGGGCGTGCGCACCCCGTAGCGCCGGGCCGCGAAGACGTGGCCGAACTCGTGCAGCAGCACGCAGAGAAACAGCAGCACGATGTAGAGGAGGCTCTGGAGCGCGCTCTCCTGCCCGCCTCGGGCGTAGGCGGCGGCCCCGATCCAGGCCAGGAACAGCAGGAAGGTGATGTGGATCCGGATCACCGTGCCCTTCACGGTGCCGATCGGCAGCGACCAGCCCATTCCTCACCTCACGCCATGTGCAGGGCACGCCTCCCTGAAAGTCCCGTGCCGGTCCGCGTGTTCCCGTAGCGTCACGCCGGGGGCGGGGCGCCCCGCAGCGCGGCCTCCGTGGCCTCGGCCTTGAGGCGGCGGCGGTACTGGTTGGCGCCGAACGGGATCGCGCACAGGTAGGCGATGCTGATCACCGCCAGCGTCTCGAACGGGAAGCTGATGATCAGGCCGAAGCCCGCCACCGTGACGACGAAGATCGGCAGCACGTATTCGCGCGGCACCCGCTTGCCGATGGTCTTGCCGGCGTAGGTCGGCACCGTCGAGATGACGAGGATCGCCAGCACCAGGAGGTAGGCCAAAGCCGCGGGCGCGAGCGCCGGGCCGAAGCCGAGGCCGAGGAAGTGCAGGTAGAGCGGCAGGAGCGCGGTGAGCGCGCCGGCCGGGGCCGGCATGCCGACGAAGTAGTCCTTCTTCCATTCCGGCCGGTCGGGATCGTCCAGCATCACGTTGAAGCGCGCGAGGCGCAGCGCCATCGCGATGGCGAAGATGAGCGCCACGATCCAGCCGAGCGACTTCAGGTGGTGGAGCGTGAAGGCGTACAGGATCAGGGCCGGGGCGCAGCCGAAATTCACGAAATCGGCGAGCGAATCGAGTTCCGCCCCGAAGCGCGAGGTGCCCTTGAGCAGGCGCGCCACCCGCCCGTCGATCCCGTCGAGCACCGCCGCCACCACGATGGCGATGACCGCGGGCTCGAACCGGCCCTCGAAGGCGAGGCGCACGGCGGTGAGCCCGAGGCAGACCGCCATCAGGGTGATCATGTTGGGGATGATCATCCGCACCGGGATCGGCTTGAAGCGCCGAGTCCTGGCCTCGTTGGCGCGGGCCTCGTTGGGGCGGGGCTCGTTGGGCTCGGGGGCGAAGGGCGGGAAGAGATCGTCCATGCGGCGGTCCCTCGACAGGTCAGATCCGGCGGAACTGGCGCACGGGCACGCCGGCGCGCAGGTCCGCCAGCACGGTCTCGCCCGCCACCGCCTTCTGGCCGAGCCCGACCAGCACCCGGGCATCCGCCGGCAGGTAGACGTCCACGCGCGAGCCGAAGCGGATCAGGCCGAAGCGGTCGCCGACCGTCAGGCTCTCCCCCGCCTTGACCCAGTCGACGATCCGCCGGGCCACGAGGCCGGCGATCTGCACCACGCCGATCCGCAGGGTCTCTCCCCCGCGCGTCGTCGTGATGACGAGGCCGTTGCGCTCGTTGTCCTCGCTCGCCTTGTCGAGTTCGGCGTTGAGGAAGAGGCCGGGCGTGTAGTGGATCTGCTCGATGCGGCCCGTCACCGGCACGCGGTTCACGTGGCAGTCGAACACGTTCATGAACACCGAGATGCGCAGCATCGGCTCGGCCGGCAGGTCGAGCTCCACCGGCGGGAGCACGGTGCTGATGAGGTTGACGCGCCCGTCCGCGGGCGAGATCACGAGGCCGTCGCCCACCGGCACGACCCGCTCCGGATCGCGGAAGAAGTAGCAGACCCACAGCGTGAGCAGGAAGAAGATCCAGCCGAGCGCCTGCACGAAGCTGCCGGCCAGCACGGTCAGCACGATGCCGATCGCGATGAAGGGATAGCCCTCCTTGTGGATCGGCACGAGGACGCGGCGGATCGTCTCGAAGAGGTCGGTCATCAGCCTTCAGGCACTCCGGCAGGCGCGAGGTCGCGCCCGCCGATGGCAGGCGCGGGGCCCGGCGTCAATCGGTGGATGCGGCCGAGCGGGTTCGCGGCGGCGCCTCAGCGCAACTCGTCCGCCATCTCCGGGTGACGGTCGAGGAGCCTGAGAAGCTGAATCGTCGGGCCGCTCGGCTCCACGAGGCCGCGTTCGTACTTGTCGAAGGCGCTCTCGCCGACCTTGAGGAGCACGCCCGCTTCCCGCTGGGACAGCTTCAGCTTATGCCGGACGCGGCGGATCGTTCCCGGCGCCGGGATCCCGTCGACCTGCTCTTTCAGAATGCGCAACGCCTGATCGACGACCGCCATGTCGTCCCCGACATGCACGCCGTCTCCGTCCCCGGCCGGATAGTATCCGGCAAGGTCGACCGTGAGTGTGACGCCCTTGTACGTCACCGCGAACGGCCGGGATCCGCGGACAAGCGTTTCACCGGTTTCGGGCGCCGGCATCGTCTCCGGCAGAGGCTGGGTAGGCGCCATGCCTCATTTCTCCTTGAACGACATGATCTTGAATTCGGTCACCACATCTGCCTGGACCTTGACGTACAGCAGCAAGCCTTGCATCGGGACGTGATAGACATCCTGCCAGACGCGATGGTCGATGGCCGTCGTCATCGATTTGTAGAACATCCGCGGCTCCATCGTGCCAATCGTCTCGGCAATGCCGTGGCGGTCGAAACCGAGTGCGGACGCGTCGCGCAGGGCCGATGTCGTAACGACCAGCGTATCGACCGATCCTAGAACAAGCTTGACGGCTGAAAGATCGTAGGTCGGCCGACGCTTCTCCATGCCAGCAGAATGCCATCATAAAGAGGGCAGAACAAGAGTACGCGACCACCGGACGACGGTCCATCGCATCAATCGCGGTCACGATCGGAACGGCCGCTTCGCGCTCGACGCAGGACAAGGTGCGGCGCGCAGCGCGCTCAGCTCACCGAGGCGGGCTCCGGCTCCTTGGCGGGCGGGGGTGACAGGTCGCCCGGATCGAGGCGCACGCGCAGGCTCTCGCCCTCGCTCGATTCCGCGCGCTGGAGCGCCTCGCGCGCCGCATCCGCCTCGCGCTGGCGGTTCCACATCGCCGCGTAGACGCCGCCGCGGGCGAGCAGCGCCGTGTGGTCGCCGCGCTCCACGATCACGCCCTTGTCGAGCACGATGATCTCGTCGGCGCCCACCACCGTCGAGAGCCGGTGGGCGATGACGAGGGTGGTGCGGCCCCGGCTCACCCGGTCGAGGGCATCCTGGATCTCGCGCTCGGTGAAGGAATCCAGCGCCGAGGTCGCCTCGTCGAGGACGAGGATCGGCGGCGCCTTCAGGATGGTGCGGGCAATGGCCACGCGCTGCTTCTCGCCGCCCGAGAGCTTGAGCCCGCGCTCGCCCACCGGGGTCTCGTAGCCCTCCGGCAGGGTGGCGATGAAGCGGTCGATCTGGGCGAGGGCTGCGGCCTCGCGCAGCTCCGCCTCGCTCGCCTCCCAGCGGCCGTAGCGGACGTTGTAGCCGATCGTGTCGTTGAACAGGACCGTGTCCTGCGGGACCATGCCGATGGCGGCGCGCAGGGAATCCTGCCTGACCTCGGCGATGTTTTGGCCGTCGATGAGGATGCGCCCGCCCTGCGGCTCGTAGAAGCGGAAGAGCAGGCGCGAGATGGTGGACTTGCCCGCGCCCGAGGGGCCGACCACCGCGACGGTGCGGCCGGCCGGTACCTCGAAGCTCACGCCCTTCAGGATCGGCCGCTCCGGCACGTAGGCGAAGCGCACGTCCTCGAAGCGCACCACGCCCGCGCCCACCGCGAGCGGGGCGGCGCCCGGCCGGTCCGCGATCTCCGGGTTGCGGTGGAGGATGCGGAACATGTCGTCGATGTCGATCAGCGCCTGCTTGATCTCCCGGTAGATCATGCCCATGAAGTTGAGCGGCATCGAGAGCTGCACCAGCATCGTGTTGACGAGCACGAAGCCGCCGATCGTGGTCCGTCCGGCCATGATGTCGCGCGCCGCGAGCCACATCACCACGGTCATGCCGGCCGTGAAGATCACCGCCTGACCGGCGTTCAGCACCGCGAGCGAGACGTAGGTCTGCGTCGAGGATTTTTCGTATTTTTCCATCGACTGGTCGTAGCGGGCGGTCTCGCGGGCCTCCGCGCCGAAGTACTTGACCGTCTCGTAGTTCAGGAGCGAGTCGACCGCCTTGGTGTTGGCGTCGGTGTCCGAGTCGTTCATCCGCTTGCGGATGGCGATCCGCCACTCGGTCGCCTTGTAGGTGAAGCCCAGATAGGCCGCGACCATCACCAGCACGACCACCGAGTAGACGAGGTCGAATTCGTAGGCGAGCACGCCCAGCACCAGCAGGAACTCGACGATGGTCGGCACCAGCGTCAGCACCATCAGGCGCGACAGTTCCTCGATGCCGTTGCGCCCGCGCTCCAGCACGCGGGTCAGCCCGCCGGTCTTGCGCTCCAAGTGGAAGCGCAGGGAGAGGCGGTGCATGTGGGTGAAGGTCTGGAGGGCGAGGCGGCGCACCGCGTGCATCGCCACCTTGGCAAAGAGCCCGTCGCGCACCTGCGTCAGCAGCGCCATCGCCACGCGCGAGAGCCCGTAGAGGCCGATGAGCAGCATCGGCGCCGCCCACAGGCCGGTGGGCAGCCCGGCCTCCTTGGCGCCGCCCGTCATCGCCACCAGGGCGTCGGTGGCCCATTTGAAGGTGAAGGGCGTCACCATCGTGACGAGCTTGGCCACGAGCAGCAGGCCGAAGGCCGAGAAGACCCGCCGCTGCAGGTCGGGCCGGCCGTGCGGCCAGAGGTAGGGCCAGAGCCGCTGATAGGTGCCGACGAGGCCGGGCCGCCCGGAGGGCCCGCCCTCCGGCGAGGGTTCTTGCGTCACGATCGGGTCTCTGAGGAACCGGGGGAGCCCCGCATATAGGCCCGTTCCACGACGGGAGCACCCGCGCGGGCCGCAGGGCTCCCGGCCGCGATGCGCGGCGGCGCCGGATGCTCGGGCGGCGGCTGTCCGGCTGGCAGGTGGACCACGCCGACATCGGCAACGAGCACGGGAACGAATGACGGCGCGCGCAGGCGACCGCGTGAGCCCCCTGCCCGGATTTCGGCCGAACGGGCCGGAAAGGGGTGGGATGCCGGATCAGGCCGCGCTCGACGTCTCGCGGTCGGCCCGGATCAGCTTGCGCAGCTGCGCCATCGCGCTCTGGAGGCGGTCCCGCTCCACGAGCTGGAGGACGGGCTTGAGCGCCTCGCGCTGCTCCGCGGCGAGGCCCGCGGCCAGGCCCTCGCGCAGGGCGTCGTGCCAGTAGCTGCGCCGCTCGGGCTCGATCAGCATCTGCTGGACGCAGTAATAGAGCTGTTCGAGCGGCGTGCGCACGGCCTCCGGCTCGATCAGGTGGCTCGGCATCAGCAGCACGTCCGCCGCGTGGATCTCCACGGTGACGGAATCGCTCGCGCGCATCAGCGCGCCGTTGAGGAAGAAGCGTGCGCCGCGCTTGATGAAGGCCCGCATCGGCGAGGGTCCCGGCCTCTTCATGGGTGTCGCGTGCTCCGTCGGGCGTGCGGCGGTCTCGCACGCCTGCCTTGCCTCAGCCTGACCTGCCTTCAGGCGGACTTGCCTTCAGACTGACCTGCCATGACCGGCATAGGCGCTCAGCGCGGGGAGGGGAAGAACACCGCGAAGGACTCGTCGCAGACCCGGTCGAGATGCCGTCGGCACTCCGGGTAGGGGTCCATGTCCCGGGTGATCCGGCCGAAGACGGGGCTTGCGCCCTCCGGCACCAGGGCGAGCGGGCAGGTGGCGGGGGTGAGCTGCGCGCCGCGGCCGGCATGCAGCGTGGTGAGCAGGCCGTAGAGTTCGCCCCGGATGGTCGGGCGGCCCAGCATGGCGAGGCGCACCTGCCCCTGCCAGTTCGTGACGAGGTAGATCGTCCCCGAGAGGTGCGGCACCGAGACGTCGCCGCTCTGCGAGAAGGGCGCGTCGATCCGCTCGGCCTCGCGGAAGACCAGCCGGCTGCTGCCGGCATCCCACAGGATCTCGGTGCGGTAGGCGAAGATCGCCGCCGGGTCGCCGAAGGAGGGACGCAGCGTGAGGTAGCGTCCCTCCAGCCACGCCACCCCCTCGCGGGAATAGGAGCCGAGATGCTCGGGCGCGGGCTGCGGGCCGCTCGGCCCCGCGCGGGGCACGGCCGCGCGCAGGCTCACGCCCAGGGCCTCCTCCAGGCGCACCAGCGTGGCGAGGGTGAAGGGCCGGCGGCCGGCGAGCGCCTTCTCCAGGGTCGAGAGGCTGATCCGCGCCGCGTCGGCGAGGCCCTGGCGGGAGAGGCGTCGGCGTGCCAGCGCCTCGCGCACCGCGCGGGCGACCTCGTGGCTCTCGCCCTCCGACAATTCGGCGTCGTTCGCGCCCATTCCGCTCGCCCGGTCGATGCGGACAGATCCGCACGAAACCGCACAGCTTGGCAAGCGGCCGGGGCGCGCTGCGCTGTTGACGAGGTCAGGCCGCCCGCCCGAGCGGCGGCGCGCCCTCGCCCCGGCGCAGGGCGGCGAGACGCGTCTCCACCTCCGGGCGGATGCGGCGCACGGCCTCCTCCTTCACCGGGCCGAAGCCGCGCATCCCCATGGGCGCCCGGGCGATCCACAGCAGCTCGTCCGCGGGCGCCGTGCCGAGGCGGGCGGTCAGCTCGTCCACGATGCCCTCGAACCAGCGCACGAGGTCGCGCTCCATCCGCCGCTCGGCCGTGTAGCCGAAGGGGTCGAGGGCGGTGCCGCGCAGCCGCTTCATCCGGGCGAGCAGCCGGAAGGGCGCGCGGATCCAGGGGCCGAAGGCGCGCTTGCGCGGGCGTCCGCGCGCGTCGGTGCCAGTGGGCCAGAACGGCGGCGCGAGGTGGTGGACGACCCGGTACTCGCCCTCGAACTGCGCGGCGACCCGGTCGAGGAAGCCGGTCCCGACATGCAGGCGGGCGACCTCGTACTCGTCCTTGTAGGCCATCAGTTTGAACAGCGAGCGCGCCACCGCCTCGGTCAGGCCCTCCGTGCCCCGCGCCGCCTCCGCCGCGCGCAGGCGCGCCACCCGGGCGGCGTAGCGCTCCGCGTAGGCGGCGTCCTGGTACTCCGTCAGGAAGGCGACGCGCCGGGCGATCACCGCGTCGAGCGTCTCGGGGGCCTCCTCGCCGCGGCCGCCGAGGGTGGCGCGGAACCCGGCCGGGTCGGCGCCGGCGATCCGGCCCCAGGCGAGGGCGCGCCGGTTCTGCTCCACCGCGACGCCGTTGAGGGTGATGGCGCGCTCCAGCGCCTCCAGCGAGACCGGCACCAGCCCCCGCTGCCACGCGGCGCCGAGCATCAGCACGTTGGCGAAGACCGTGTCGCCGAGCAGCGCCTCCGCGGCGGCGTTGGCGTCGAGGGCGGCGAGGTTCGCCTCGCCGGTGACCGCCCGGATCTTCCGCAGGCGCCGCGCGGCCGCGAGGTCCGCGTCGGGACGGCGCACGAGGTCGCCGGTGGGCATCTCGGCGGTGTTGAGGACCGCGCGCAGGCCGCGACGGTAGGTGCCGGAAGCCTTCGGCGACGAGGAGACGACGAGGTCGCAGCCGATCAGCGCGTCGGCGGCCCCCTGGTCGATCCGCACCTGATGCAGCGCGTCCGGGCGGGCGGCGAGCCGCACGTAGCTCAGCACCGGCCCGAACTTCTGCGCGAAGCCCGTGAAGTCGAGCACCGAGGCGCCCTTGCCCTCCAGATGGGCCGCCATGGTGACGAGCGCCCCGATGGTGATCACCCCGGTGCCGCCGACCCCGGTGATGAGCAGGTTGTAGGGCTCGTCGAGCGCCGGCTGCGCCGGGGCGGGCAGGCGCGCGGCGCGCTCGCTCGGGTCGGCGGCGGAGGCGGCCTTGCGGCGGCGCCCGCCCTCCACGGTGACGAAGCTCGGGCAAAAGCCGTCGAGGCAGGAAAAGTCCTTGTTGCAGGTCGAGAGGTTGATCCGCCGCTTGCGGCCCAGCGGCGTCTCCAGGGGCTCGACCGACAGGCAGTTCGAGGCGACCGAGCAGTCGCCGCAGCCCTCGCAGACGAGGTCGTTGATGAGGGCGAAGCGGGCCGGGTCGTTGAGCGCGCCGCGCTTGCGCCGCCGCCGCTTCTCGGTGGCGCAGGCCTGCACGTAGAGCAGGACGGACACGCCCGCGACCTCGCGCAGCTCGCGCTGGACCGCGTCGAGGTCGTCGCGGGGGTGGAAGGTGGTGCCGGGCGGAAACCGGCCGGGCGCCAGCGCGCTCACGTCGTCCGACACCACGGCGATGCGGGAGACGCCCTCGGCGCGCACCACCTGGGCGATGCCCTCGACGCTGACGGGGCCGTCAACCGGCTGGCCGCCCGTCATCGCCACCGCGTCGTTGAACAGGATCTTGTAGGTGAGGGTGGCGCGCGCCGCGATCGCCTGCCGGATCGCCATCGAGCCGGAGTGGTAGTAGGTGCCCTCGCCGAGGTTCTGGAAGACGTGGCCGCCCCCGGTGAACAGCGAGGACGCGGCCCAGTTCACGCCCTCGCCGCCCATCTGGATCAGCGAACTCGTCTCCCGGTCCATCCACGAGGCCATGAAGTGGCAGCCGATGCCGGCGAGCGCCTTCGAGCCCTCCGGCACCCGGGTCGAGGTGTTGTGCGGGCAGCCCGAGCAGAAATAGGGGGTGCGCGTCGCCCCCGGCACCGCGATCAGCCGGTCGGGCTCCTGCGCCAGCCGGGCGGCGCGCGCCGCGAGGTCGAGGCCGGGAAACACCGCGTCGAGCCGGCTCGCCACGATGCCGGCGAGCAGCCGCGGCGAGAGTTCGCCGGTCCAGGGGATCAGCCGCGCGCCGGTCTCGTCGTGCTTGCCGACCATCCGCTCGGGCTTGGCGCCGGGGTAATCGTAAAAGTATTCCTTGAACTGGCTCTCGATGATGCCGCGCTTCTCCTCCACCACTAGGATCTCGCGCTTGCCGCGCACGAAGTCGAGCGCGTCGTGCAGCGGCAGCGGCCAGACCATCCCGACCTTGTAGATGTCGAGGCCGATGCGCCGGCAGGCCGCCTCGTCGAGCCCGAGGAGCCGCAAGGCCTCCATCAGGTCGAGGTGGCCCTTGCCGGTGGTGACGATGCCGTAGGAGGCGTCGGGCAAGTCGTAGAGGCGCCGGTCGATCGGGTTGGCGCGGGCGAAGGCGTAGACCGCGTGCTTCTTCGCTTCCATCCGCTCCTCGATCTGGGGGCCGGGCAGGTCGGGCCAGCGGTAGTGGAGGCCGCCGGGCGGGGGCGTGAAGTCGGGAGGCAGGAAGCGGCGCGGGGGCAACAGCTCCACCGAGACCGCGGATTCCACCGTCTCGGACACCGCCTTGAACCCGACCCACATGCCCGAGAAGCGCGAGAGCGCGTAGCCGTACTCGCCGAAGCTCAGGTACTCGGCCACCGAGGCGGGGTTCAGCGTCGGCATGAACCACGACATGAAGGCCACGTCGGATTGGTGCGGCATCGAGGAGGAGACGCAGCCGTGGTCGTCGCCCGCGACCACCAGCACGCCGCCATGGGCCGAGGACCCGTAGGCGTTGCCGTGCTTGAGCGCGTCGCCCGCCCGGTCGACCCCCGGCCCCTTGCCGTACCAGAGCGCGAAGACGCCCTCGACCGTGCGCCCGGGCTGGCTCTCGACCTGCTGCGAGCCCAGCACCGCGGTCGCCGCGAGGTCCTCGTTCACCGCCGGCAGGAAGGTGATGCGCTCGGCCGCGAGCCGCTCCTTGGCGCGCCAGAGTTCGAGGTCGACGGCGCCGAGCGGCGAGCCGCGATAGCCCGAGACGAAGCCCGCGGTGTCGCGCCCGGCCGCGCGGTCGCGGGCGGCCTGATCGAGCAGGATGCGCACCAGCGCCTGCGTGCCCGTGAGGTAGACCCGCCCCGTGTCCAGCCGGTAGCGGTCCGCGAGGGCGTAGGGCGCGAGGGCGTGGGACATGGGGAGGCACTCCGGAACCGCTCCAGTCTGGTCCCGATGCGCCGGAAGATGCTACCGTTCTTGCCGCCGGCGAGGCGTGATCTGGACGATCCTGCCGGACAAGAGGGACTTGGGGGCAGGATCTTGCGATGATCGACAAGGCGGACCGGCGGGTGCTCCAGCGCCTGCAGGCGGAGGGGCGGATCACCAACCAGGATCTCGCCGAGGCGACCGGCCTCTCGGCCTCGGCCTGCTGGCGGCGGGTGAAGGCGCTGGAGGAGAGCGGCGTGGTGCGGGGCTACGCGGCCCTGGTCGACCGCGAGAAGGCGGGGTTTTCCACGGCGGCGATCCTGCACGTCTCGCTGGAGCGCCACGACGCCCGCTTCGTGGAAGAATTCGAGCGCCGGGTGCGCGAGCGCCCCGAGATCCTCGACTGCTACGCCACGACCGGGGATGCGGATTACCACCTGCGCGTCGTCGTGGCGGACGTGGCGGCCTACAACGCCCTGCTGGACGGGTTCCTGTTTCGGTTGCCGGGAATCCGGCAGGTGCGCACCAACGTGGTGCTCAAGGAGATCAAGTCGGGGGTGGCGCTGCCGCTGTGATGGGGCTGTCGTGAGGACGGATCCCTCGGTTCGTCCAAACTGGCCGTACCCCTTCCCCGGACGACTGAAACGAAGTGGAAGGAAATCCAGGGTCCAGCATAAGATGTGCCGCGCAGCGGCTCCGGTTTTGCATCGTTGAAGACAGGCGGACGCTTCGCGATGTCTTGCGCTGGGTCCCGGATCTCCTTCCGCTTCGCTCCAGTCGTCCGGGAAAGAGGTGAGTGAACTTGATGCGTCCCAACGGATCCGGCCCTCACGCGCCCGGGCGGACCGCGTCGAGGAGCTGCGCCTGATGGTAGGGCTTGGGGACGAAGAGCCCGGCATCCGGCACGTCGTCGCGCCCCGGCGTGAAGCGGCCGGAGGTGATGACGAGGCGGATGCCGGGCCAGCGCTCGGCGACGCGCTGGGCCAGGGCGAAGCCGTTCATCGATCCGGGCATGTCCACGTCGGTGAACAGGGCGCCGATGTCGGACCGGTTCTCGAGGATGGCCAGCGCCTCGTCCGCGCTGGCCGCCTCGACCACGACGAAGCCGGCCTCTTCCAGCATGTCGACGGCCAGCATCCGCACGAGGCCCTCGTCCTCCACCACGAGGACGGCTGGCGGGGGCGGATCAGGGGAGAGCGTCATGGGGTCAGAACGGCTCTCGCATGGGTTAGTTTCTCGGGCCGTCTCCGACCATTGGCGGTCTTGCGGCGGCCGATATGGGCCCGCGACTCAGTCCCCTGCCTCTGCCTCGACGAGGAGACGCCAGGGTCCCTGCACCACCGCGTCGAGGGGCCAGCAGGTCGCCAGAACCAGTCTTCGGCCCGGCGCCGCCGGATCGAGGCCCGCCGCGTCGAAGCGCACCACGCGGCGGCCGGTGACGCGGAATCGTACGGTGCGTCCGTCGCGCCGCGTCACTGCGATCGGATCGCCGGGCGCCAGGGCGTCGAGGCCGCGGAAATGCAGGTCGCGGTGGGCGGCGTAGACCGCAATGCCGGGCTCGCCCGCCTCCGGCGTCCCGGCGAGGTGGCCGGGGCCGAAGGCCAGCGCCTGCCCGCTCGCGCCCGCGAGCGCGATGAGGCTGCGGCCCTGGAGCGTGAGGCGGGCCACCGGCACCGTATCGGCCGAGGGCCAGGGACGCACCGGGCGCCCGCCCGCGGCGAGGCTCGCCGCGAAGGCGCGCTCCAGCAGCACCTGCGCGAAAACGGCCTTGGCGCGCAGCCACAGCGCGTCGCCGACGAGCGCGAGCCCGCCGGCGAGGAGGAGGGCGGCGAGCACCGCCCTCCCGCGGGTGAGGCGCCTCACCGGGCGCGCCCGCGGCCGGCCGGCCGCCGGAGGGCGAGCAGCCCGAGCGCGAGGAGCGACAGGCCGAGCCAGAGGTGGAGCGGGGCCGGGCTCGCGGTCTGCGGCAGGTCGATGCTGCGGGACGCCGGGGAGGCCGCGGGCGTCGTAACCGGCACGGCCGCCCGCCGCTCGCGCGGCNCGAGCGCGAGGAGCGACAGGCCGAGCCAGAGGTGGAGCGGGGCCGGGCTCGCGGTCTGCGGCAGGTCGATGCTGCGGGACGCCGGGGAGGCCGCGGGCGTCGTAACCGGCACGGCCGCCCGCCGCTCGCGCGGCGGCGGGGCGGCACTGCGCTCGCCGAACACGGCCGCGAAATCCCAGCCCGCCGGCAGGTTCAGGGGCAGGTCGGCGGCGGTCAGGGCGACGCCGGCCGGGCGCCGGGGCGTGGCGTCCACGGCAACGAGGCTGGTGTGGCGGGTCATCAGCCCGTGCTCCAGGGCGAGCGCCAGGATCGCCGCATCGGCGTCCGAGGCCGGCAGGCGGCCGGTGAGGCGCGCCGTCTCCGCCGCCCCGATCCGGGCCCGCGCCCAGATCTTGCCGATGCCTGCGCCTGGCACCGCCGCGGCGAGGTCCACCACCTGCTCCCAGGCCTGCCCGCCGACGCGGCCCCGCAGGGTGAGTGTTTCGGCCGCCCGCCCGAGCTTGGCGGCGATCACCACCGGCTCGCCCCGGTAGAGGTCGGGCAGCGGGTCGGGCGTCGCCTCGATGCCCGGCTCCGAAAAACGGGCGGAAAGATCGGTGACGACCGGGTTCTCCAGCTTGGCGAACAGCGCGCGGGTGCGCTCGGCCACTTGGTCGATGGCGCCGATCACCGTGTCGCTGCCGCGCCCGAGTTCGGCGGCGTGGCGCAAGAGATGCCCGTTGGGGGCCGAGCCGATGCCCACCATGAACAGCCGCGAGCGGCCCCGCCCGGCAACGATCGCGGAAAAGATCTGCTCCTCGTTGCCGATGGCGCCGTCCGTCAGGAAGATCACCTGGCGCACCCGGCCGGTTTCGTCCGGGTGCGGATCGGCCAGCGCGGCCCGGAGCGGCGCCAGCATCTCGGTGCCGCCCCGCGCCTCCAGGCCGGCCACGAAGCGCCGGGCCAGACCGAGATTGGCGGCATCCGCCGGCACGGGCTCGGGGAAGAGCCGCTCCATCGTGTCGTCGAAGCGGATCACGCTGAAGCGGTCGGAGGGATCGAGCCGGTCGAGGGCGAGGAGCAGGCTCGCCTTGGCCTGCCGCATCGAGGCGCCGGCCATCGAGCCCGAGTTGTCGATCACGAACACCACGTCCCGGGGCAGGCGCTGCGCCGCTTGCGGCGGCATCGCGCCGCCGGAAGGCGGCGCCAGGACGGCCAGGAGGTATTCGTCGGCGCCGACCCGCTCGCGAAACAGCCCGACCGTCGGCGCACGGCCCGGGGCCGCCTCCCAGGTGAGTTCGAAGTCGCGGTCGGCCGGGACCGGTCCGGCGTCGAGGGTGATCCGGCGGCTCTCCGGCCCGGTCTCCTCGATCCGCACCGGATGGGTGCCGCTCCTCACGGGGCCAAGGGGGAAGCCCGCCCGCAGGGTCACGCCCAGCGTGACCGGGTTCACGGGCGCGTGCGCGGCCGGATCGAGCACCGGCGGGGTGATCCGCGCGCGGTCCGGCACCGGATCGGTGCTCCCCGCCTGTGAGTCTGGCGCCTCGGCGGCCGGGGCCACGAGGGGCGGGGCCGGGCTGTAGCGCGGCGCCACCACCAGGGGCACGCGGAGCGCGTGGGTGCCGCCCGAGAGGCGCACCGGCTGCTGGTAGGTGATCTGCACCAGCACCGTCTCGCCCGGGGCGATGTTGGCCACGCTGTTGGTGAAGACGTTCGGGCGCTCCTGCTCGGTGAGCGCGGCGGCGCGGCCCGACCGGCGGGCGGCCTCGTAGTCCCGGCGCGCCGCGGCGCGCTCGCGGATGTCGGCCACGATCACCCGCTCGCCGACGACGAGCTTCATGGAATCCACCGCCGCGTCCTCCGGCAGCGGATACACGTAGGTGCCCTCCACCCACTCCCCCGTGGTGTTGCGGAAGGCCTGGGTCACCACCGCCCGGGCCGTCGGGCCGCTGACCTCGACCGCGATGTCGGTCGCGAACTGGGGCGCCTCGACGGGCGCGGCGTCGGGCGCGCGCAGCATCAGGCCGCCGCTGCCGGGCGCGGCCTTGGCGCCGTGCGCGGCGAGCCACGCGGCGAGGCCGAGGACGAGCGGCGTCAGGGCGCGCCGCAGGATGGAGGCGGACGGGCAGGCGGACGGACGGGCGCCCGCGGGCAGCCGCACCCGCAGGGCAGGCGTGGGGATCATCGTCGAACTCCGGATCGGCCGGTCCACTGCCGGTTGATCCGCAGGCTCGCGCGGCGGGCCGGGGGCGGCCACGGGACGCTTCGCCCTTCTTCCGCCAAGCACCGGACGGCCGGTGCGGGACCGGGCGCGGCGCGGCGGATGCGTCCGGCTCCGGTGCGCAGGCGTGCGCGGCGGTCAGGGCGTGGGCCGCACGGGATCCCCTCTCCCGCATGGGCTTACGGATTCACACTTCGGGTCGTGCACGTTCCCCTCTCCCCGCGTGCGGGGAGAGGGCTTCGGACCCCTTGTCGGGTCCGAAGCGAGGCGGCGCATCGATCCCGCAGGGATCGACCCGAGGGTGAGGGGGCGCTTCCGGAAGAGCCTCATCC
>NZ_JBKIBX010000006.1:0-26289 GCF_046557895.1 Methylobacterium oryzisoli
GCCGAGGTTGACCGTGATCTTCTCGCTGTCGGGCGTCCTTGGCCGCAGTTCGTGGAGGTTGCCCGTCATGTCTACCATCTCCTCGCCATCCCATTGGATGGTCATGAGATGGTGACAGGCATCATCATCGGCAAGGGGAGCCGACGAACTCAGTCGCTTGACCATGTCCGTCCGCAGGATCGCTTATCGCGAGGTGACGGCAACCTCGACGCTCATGCTCAGGAAGGCGTTCGTTGCGCCAAGAAAGCTGCCGGCTACCGGCATGGCCTGCCGTGTCACCAAGCGCACGTCGCGGTTCTCACGAGGCTGCAGCATCAGTCGATGAGGCCCGAGGGACACGGGGTGCTGGTAGCGGTAGACAGTCCGGTGCCGGATGTGCAGGTCGACCATCGCTTGCTCCTCGTGCCGACCGGCACAGCACCGATGCTTGCAGCCGCGATCCTCGTCACCACCCCTCCAGACCGATCGACTGGCTCTGGCGCTCCTCGAAGCTACGGCTTGCGGTGGCTCCACTCTTGCGGACATGGACGAGGACGGCTGCCATGGTGGTCACGCCAAGAAAGATTGTCTGGATGACGGACTTCTCGATTGAACTGAGCCTTGTTCCAGGCCGAACGTGCGGCCAATGCACGGTCTGTTGCCGAGTTTTGGAGATCAAGGCACTCAGCAAACCCGTGGGTATCCTATGTCGGCATCACACTGGCACGGCGTGCGGGATCTATCACGAGCGCCCGGAGGCATGCGTCCGGTGGTACTGTCTCTGGCGCAAGATCGGCGCGTTGCCGGATGAGCTGAGGCCCGATCGGGCGGGAGTGGTGTTCTCGTTAGAGAGTCAGCCACCGGTCGCAGATGCTCGCGAGGGGGCCTGTATCGTGGGTCGCGCCGTAGACGAGGTGCGTGCGTTCGATCGATGGGAGGCGGTCGAAGCGTTCGCCATGTTCATCCGAGAGGGATCATTGCCGGTGTGGAGGGTGTTTGACCGATCTGCGACCTTGCTGCACTCGGACCGGCATAACTTGACCCGGTGACGCACAGGTCGACAGGGCCTGGGAGTTCGCCGCCTCCTCATTCAGGTCGGCATTGGTCAGGTTCGCCGAGCCGGTGTTGAGGATGTTGATCAGGTTCTTCGAGAGCCCTGACGGTGGGCAGAAAGGGCTGAAGCTGCTCCGTCAGACGCGTGTTCGTGGCTCGGACGCACCTCGAAGCCCTGCGTGGGGAACGATAAACCTAGACGATCGACATCATGTAATGCTGCTGAACAGGACCAGCGTTAATATTAGCGCAGTTGTAGAGGCAGCAAACCCAGCCAACGCCCTGCCGATAGAAGGCATAGGTGTCATGTTGCCGGGTGCGCACTCACCAAGCTGCGGCATTTCCATGCTCCAAAGGCTGGAATTTGGCCTGATAATGAGCGGAAAGCTCGACGGTTCCAGGCGATCTGGAGCAGGCAGCCTGCTGTACCGCAGCCGCACCAGCCCTTTGAATCTGAACTCAATCGGCTTGACCATTTCAAGGGCCGCTTTCGACCCGAAGCGGACATTGGAGGCGCAACCGATGAAGGTCCGCTCGGGGTCATTTTGAGCCGTTTAGCTCGAGTTCTGCGAGCGGCATCGGTCCTGGGCAGGTCGATACCGCCACCGCGTTCAGGAAGCTTCACCCCGCTTCTTGCGCCTGGCTGGCTTCTGCGCCGCCATCTGCTGCTCGACAAACCGCATCAGGTGCTCGGGCCAGGCATGGCCCAGCAGCTGTACCTCACCCGTGTCCATGTCGATCAAGATATTGTCGGGATGTGGAACAATGTCGCTGGTATCCGTGATCCCCTTCGCCTTGCGACGCTTCAGCTCCTCCTCCCCGTTGTGCTTGGTCTCAATTGCCACACGCAGCAGCTCCTCTTTGCTGGCTGCATTAGCCTCTTGGTAGCGCTGGTTCAGTTCGACGAGGAACCGCTGGGCGGCAACACTCCCCTTCAGTGCCTGGGCCTGCAGGCTGCGGATGAGCGCAGTTTGCACGGTGACGCGTTCCTCCTTGCCGTCCTGGCGCACCGTGATCTGGCGCTGCATTTCCCGCCGCAGATCCACCTCCAGCTGCGTCTCCAGCGGCGACTTGCGCGCTCGCCCGCGCGGGTTGCCGGATTGCCCCTTCTGAAAGCGCGTGTGTCGCGGCGGCTTGCCGTAGCCCACCTCATACTCGCCCGTCTGTCTCGCCGGCTTCGTCATCGCCCCGCCTCCACTAGCCCAGCCGCGCCGCGCTCCGCGGCCACATCCTCGAAGCGCATCCCACATCCGGCCAGTCGCGCCGCGCGGCCAGTGACCTGCTCGAAGCGCCGCAGGATGACGTCGCAGTAGGCCGGGTCGACCTCCAGCAGGCGCGCCCGGCGTCCCGTCTTCTCCGCCGCAATCAGCGTCGTGCCTGAGCCGCCGAACGGGTCCAGCACCCGCTCACCGCGCCGTGAACAATCCCGAAGTGCATCGGCCACCAGCGCCACAGGCTTGACGGTCGGATGCAGCGCCAGCTCCTCCTGACGCTCGGCCCGGAAGCTGGTCGCCCCGGCATAGTCCCACACGTTCGTGCGGTGGCGACCCGTCTCGCCTAGCCCGAAGCTGTTGGTGTGTGCGCCCGTGCCGACCTTGAACACGAAGACGAGCTCGTGCTTGGAGCGATAGAAGCTGCCCATGCCGGCGTTGGTCTTGTTCCACACGCACAGGTTCTTCAGCTCCGAGAACACCGTCTGCCCGGCGGAGAGCAGCTCGCCCATGTGGCGCCAGTCCATACACACGAAGGCGATCGCCCCGTCCTTGCAGGCCCGGGCGGCATGGCCGAGGGTCTGGGTGAGGAAGTGCGTGAACGCCTCGGGTGTCATCTCGCCGGAGGCCATGGCGAACTCGCGGTGCTGCACCCGCCCCAGGCCGCTGACGTGCCCGTCGATCGGCACGTTGTAGGGCGGGTCAGTGAAGATCAGGTCGATAGGCTCGGCCCCGACCAGGGCTTGGTAGGCGCTCGCCTCGCGCGCATCCGCACACAGCAGACGGTGCCGCCCAAGCTCCCACAGGTCGCCGGGACGCGTCACGGTCGCGGCCGGAGCGGGGAGGGGAGGCGCCCGATCCTCCGGCGCGTCACGCGCATCCGGGCTGCTGTCGCGCGCCTCCTCGAGGATCAGGTCGATCTCGGCTACGGAGAAGCCGGTGAGCTCGACCTCGAAGTCGAGCTCGGCCAAGCCCTGCAGCTCGATGGCGAGGAGTTCGCGATCCCAGCCGGCGTTGAGGGCGAGCTTGTTGTCGGCCAGCAGGTAGGCACGCCGCTCGGCCGGGCTGAGGCGGGACAGGCGCAGGGTGGGGATCTCGGCAAGGCCGAGCTGCTTGGCGGCCTCGACGCGGCCGTGCCCGGCAATGATCTCGTCCTCATCGGAGATCAGGACGGGGTTGGTGAACCCGAAGCGCTGGATGCTGCGGGCGATCTGCTGGATCTGCTTCTTGGAGTGGGTGCGCGGGTTGCGCGGGGCTGGTCTGAGCTGGGCGGGTGGACGAAATGCGATCGGGTGTGACCGGTCAAGGAGTGTGACGGAAGACATGGGAAGCCCGGAATCGGTGTCGCGAGAAAGCCGCGCGGAGGCGCGGCGGGTGAGACCGACAGGACTGTGAGCGGAGGCCCATGCGTCTGCCGGCGCACGGCGCTGCTGATCCTGTTCGGCTCACCCATGCGCGCGGCGGCGAGGGTGAGATGACAGGGCATGCCGTGGGGCACCCAGGCTGCTGCCGACGAGCGACGGGCGGCTTGGTGCCTCTGAGCCGGCCGATTGATGGGCCAGGGTTGGAACACAGCACGAACATCGGCTGAGCGCAAGAGGGCGAATGCCGTCGTGCGGAGGTTTCCCGCAATGAACCTTTGCCTTGGTGCCGGCCTGCACCGTCCGCCTCGGTCTTGTGCGGTGGGCAGCCTTCTGATGCCCATTTGCGTCCCTGTTCGCGCGTACAGGGAATTCAGCTTCAAGCCGCTGTGACGGCTCGGGAAATAAGCGCCCTAACGCCTCGCCGATGGGCTGGATGCGTGATTTTCCCTGTTCTTTTCCGTGCTAGCAGGGAAAGAGGGCGCGGAGACGGGTTGGCGGGGACCTGCGTGCACCACCACTTCCTGCCCGCAAGTCTAGCAAGGATCAGGCTGGCGCGGCGACTGGCGCTGGGTCATGAGCCTGACCGATCCGGATAGAGGCTGACCGACGGAGATCGTGGATCGCCGCCGGCCCAAGGCCGTCAGGCGGCGCGCACCGTCGCGAGGAACTGGTGCACCTCCGCCGAGAGACGCTCCGACTGGCGCGACAGTTCGGAGGCCGATGCGAGCACCTGACTGGCCGCCGCACCCGTCTGCTCCGAGGCCTGGGCCACCCCCGCGATGTTGCTCGTCACCTCCGTGGTGCCGGTGGACGCCTCGGCCACGTTGCGCACGATCTCCTGGGTCGCCGCGCCCTGCTCCTCGACCGCCGCCGCGATCGTGGTCGCCACCGTGTTGATCTCCCGGATCCGGGCCGTGATCGAGCCGATCGCCTCGACGGCCTGCGCCGTGGCGCCCTGGATCTGTCCGATCTGGCTGGCGATCTCGTCCGTGGCCCGCGCGGTCTGGCTGGCCAGCTCCTTGACCTCGGCGGCCACCACCGCGAAGCCGCGGCCGGCCTCGCCCGCCCGCGCCGCCTCGATGGTGGCGTTGAGGGCCAGCAGGTTGGTCTGCGCCGCGATGGTCGAGATCAGCTGCACCACGTCGCCGATCTTGGTGACGGCGCGGCTCAGCTCGTTGACCTGCGAGGCGGTCTGATCCGCCTCGCGCACCGCGACCTGAGCGAGATCCGCGGAGCCCGACACCTGCCGTCCGATCTCCTGCACGGAGGCACCGAGTTCCTCGGCGGCGGCGGCCACCGTGTTGACGTTGGCCGCAGCTTCTTCGGCCGCGGAGGCGACGGTGGTCGACTGGCTGGCGGTCTCGGTGGCGGTGGCGGTCATCTGCTGCGCCGTGGCCTGCAACTCGGTCGCCGAGGAGGAGACGATGCCGCCGACCGCGCGCTCGAAGCCATCGGCCATCTCGACCATCGTGCGCTTGCGCTCGGCGGCGGCGGCCGCGTCGGCGATCTGGCGGCGCTCGGCGTCCTCGGCCGCCTTCTTGGCGACCATGGCCTTGATGGCCTCGACGGCGCGCCCGACCGCGCCGATCTCGTCGCCGCGGGCCGCTTCCTTGATCTCGGCCTCGGTCTCGCCCTGGGCCATGCGCTGCAGAACCCCCACCAGGCTGGCGAGGGGACGCGTGATGCCCAGGATGACGATGGCGGCGGCGAGAGCAAGCGCCGCGAGCAGGCCGGCGATGGCCGCGCCGATCAGGAGCGTGGTCGCGCGATCGGCCTGGGCCTGGGCGGCGGCCTTGCCCTCCTCGAACTGCTGCTTGAGAAGATCGAGCCGCGCCTGGACCGCGTCACGAACCTTCGCGCGCGACACGGAGCCCTCCTGCAGAGCGAGCTTCGCCCCGGGCTCGTACTGGTTCATCAAACCAAGTTCGACGATCCTGTTCGCGATGACGTAATAATCCTGAAGGAGAGCGCGGAGTTTTTGATTGGCTTCTCTGCGCTCGGCGGTGTCGGAGAGCGCGATCAGTGTGTCGGCCGCGGCGTAGCTGGCGCTCACGGCCGCATCGTAGCGAGCCTTGTATCCGGCCATCTCCTTCTCGCGGGCCTCGATCAGGATGTTGCGGGACATGATCGTCGCTTCGGTCACGCCGATGCGAACGTTGAGGATGCTTTCGAGACGGCCGGCCTGTACGTCGACGAGCGTTCGGGAGCGGACCGCCAGTTCTTCCAGCGAGTGGCGCGAATAGAGCACGAGGCCTAACGTCAATAAGGCCATGACTGCCAAAGGTGCTACCGATTTGAGTAATAGACTGCTATTCCGCAGTGTCTTGGACATTGAAGGTTCCTCGATTGAGATGATGGATCGAATATGACGCAGAGATAATGAGGTTTGCGTGGTAAAAGAATATTTAATGAAGCATTTGATGCGCGCTGTATAACGGTGATATGTGCCTGGAAGGCACGGTTCTCCAGCGGAAGCTGACGCTTTTAACCCATGTTATAGCCGTCGCTTGGAGCATTTTCCGATGGAGTGGATACCGGTTCGTCTCAGACAATGCGGCAAATCAAAAACTTGGAGCGGCGACCGATCGCAGCGCGATCGGACACTGCTCTAGCCGTAGGTGAGCAGTTGCGAGGCGTCGATCGCGCGGCTTGACCGAGCGTTTCGATCGGGATTTGAAGGCGACCCTGACAATCTCGCCGCAGTCCGGCCGGTGCACGTTCCCGTTGGCTGCGCCCTCTGATCAGAGGTCTGACCATTGCCCCCTCGGTCCGGCGGTGCGGGGCGCGGGGCGGCCACCGGATCAGCCTGCGTCGCCGGGCTGCGGAGGATCCGGAGGGCGGCGGGGAGGGGGCTGGTCCTCCGCGCCGGTGCCGAGCGGGCACTGGACCATGACGCTGTCGCTCCAGCGGCCGTACTTGTAGCCGACCGCCGCCAGGGTGCCGACGCGGACGAACCCGCAGGCCTCGTGCAGGCGCAGCGAGGCCTCGTTGCGGGCGTCGATGTAGCCGATCATCTGACGGTAGCCGCCCGCCGCGCAGGCCTCGATCAGCGCCGGCAGCAGCCGCCGGCCGATGCCCGCGTGCAGGTGCTCGGGGTGGACGTAGATCGAGTGCTTGAGCGTGAAGCGGTAGGCCGGGCGCTTGCGGAACGGCACCGCGTAGGCGTAGCCCGCGACGGCGCCGTGCCGCTCGGCGACGAGGTGGGGCAGGCGCTTCCGGCGCATGGCCTTGCGGCGCCGCTTGAGGTCGTCGGGCAGCAGGCGCTCCTCCTCGAAGTCGCCGGTGTCGCCCACGCCGCGGCGGATGTGGTGCTCGTAGATCGCGATCATCGCCGCCACGTCCGCGTCCGACGAGGGCCGGATCACGATGTCCGGGCTGGCGGCGGGCCGCCTCTCGGGCACCATCATCATGCGCCCTCGCGCGCGACGTAGGTGTGGAAGCGGACGCGCCCGTCCGGCCCGACCTCGCGGTAGATGCCCTGGATCTCGGCCTCGAAGCCGGGAAACAGGTTCGCGGAGGCTTCGAACATCGTGAGGTAGTCGAGCATGGGCTTGGCCCGCTCGTCGAGCCGCTCGCCCGGCAGCACCGTGCCGATCCCCGGCGGGTAGACCAGCATCAGCGTCGTGGCGATCCGCCCCGCCGCCTCGGCGATGGGCACGTAGTCGACCGCGTTGCGGGTGAGCAGCTGCGCGGCCCGCTTCGGCGGCAGGGCCATCTCGGGCAGGTGCTCGGGCAGGAACTGCCGGCGCTGCAGCGCCGAGGTGCCGTGCTCGCGGTGGAAGGCGTGCAGGTCGGCGCAGAGGTCGCGCAGGCGCAGGCCGGCGTAGCGGCCGGGGCGGCGCCGCACGAATTCGGGAATCGCCTCCTCCAGGAGCACGTTGTCGTCGTGCAGCCGCTTGAAGGCGACGAGGCCCGAGATCAGCGTGCCGGCCTTCGAGGATTCGACGCCCGGGGTCAGCAGGAAGAGCAGCGAGTTCAGGTCGTTCTTCTCGGCGACGATCCGGTTCTCGCGCAGGTACTGCGCGACGATCGGCGCCGGGATGCCGTGCTCGGCGTAGGCGCCCGTGGCGCGGTCGAAGCCGGGCGTGAGGACCGTGAGCTTGTTGGGGTCGGTCATCGCGAAGCCCGGCGCCACCTTGGTGAAGCCGTGCCACGCGGCGCCCGGCGCCAGCTCCCAGTAGCGCGGCTCGGCGGCGAGCGCGTCGGTCGGCACGGCCTCCCACAGCATCTCGGTGCCGTCCGGCCCCGTCACGGTGTCGGGCACGAAGGGGTCGAAGAACCAGCGCCGCTTCGGGTCGGTCTCCTTCTCCTCGAACTCCCGCCGGATCGCCCGCACCTTCTTGCGCCACTCGATCCCGAGCCGGATCGTGTCGTCCCACAGCACGACGCCCGAGCGGCCCTTCATCATCTGCGCGCCGACGTCGAGGGAGGCGAAGAGCGGGTAGAAGGGCGAGGTCGAGGCGTGCACGAGGAAGCTCTCGTTGAACCGCCGGTGCTCGACCCGCCGGGTCTGGCCGCGGATGTGGCCGTCGCGGGTGTGGATCTGCGAGGCCTGGGAAAAGCTCGCGAGCTGCTTGTGGGTCGACTGGGTGGCGACGATGCTCGGCGAGGTCTCGTCGAGGCCGGTCAGCCCCATGGCGAAGCGCCGGGCGTAGAGCGGGTGGAACTTCATGAAGCCCGCCCAGGCCTCGTCGAACAGGATGTAGTCGCACAGGTGCCCGATCCGCTCGACGATCTCCTGGGCGTCGTAGATCGTGCCGTCGTAGGTGCATTGCTCGATCACCGCGACGCGGAACGGGCGCTCCCGGCGCCACGCCTCGGGGTCGGTCACGTGCGGGTTGGCCCGGATCTTGTCGCGGATGCGCGTCTCGTCGAGGGCGTCGTGGAAGATCGGGCCGATCAGCCCGTAAGCGTTGCGGTCCGTCTCGAGGAAGATCGGGATGCCGCCGGCGACCATCAGGGCGCCGTGATGGGCGGCCTTGTGGTTGTTGCGGTCGAACAGCACGAGGTCGCCCTCGGCCACCAGCGAGCCGAGCACGATCTTGTTCGACGCGGAGGTGCCGTTGAGGACGAAGTAGGTCTTTTCCGCCCCGAAGATCCGGGCCGCCTCCTTCTGGGCCTTCAGCGCCGGCCCCTCGTGGGTCAGGAGGTCGCCGAGATCGAGCACCGAGTTGTCGAGGTCGTCGCGAAAGATCGCCTCGCCCAGGTGCTCCACGAAGATGCGGCCGATCGGCGAGCGGTTGTAAAAGATGCCGCCGTTGTGGCCGGGGCAGGTCCAGAGCTGGTTGCCTTCCTCGGCATAGTCGACCAGGGCGCCGAAGAACGGCGTCTTCAGCGTCTCGGCGTATTGCGTGACCCGGCTGACCAGGCCGCGGGCGATGAATTCGGGGGTTTCTTCGGCGAGGAAGACGTAGCCGTCGATGAAGTCGAGCAGTTCGACCGGGATGTCTTCGAGCCGCTTGCGCCGGACCATGATGACGATCGGCATCTCGAGGCCGCGCTTGCGCATCATGTCGATCAGGGCGGCGGCCTTGCCGTCGAGCCCGCGCTTGCCCCAGTCGACCACGAGGCAGCCGACGGCGGCGTCGGTCTGCACGGCGATCGCCGCGTCCTCGACGCGCCGCGCCCGCACCACCTCGAAGCCGCGCCCCTCGACCGCCGCCACGATCTGATCGACCCGGGCGCCCTCCAGGTCGCCCGGGTCGAAGGCGGGCGTGCACATCAGGACGGTGAAGCGGCGGTGGAAATCCATGAGGGCGGCACTCCGGCGCGAGGGGCTGGATGTGCCGTTCTGGCGGGTTTGACGACAGTTGAATGACGGCTCGCCGGGTGGCGCCCTGCGGGGAGCGGTCTCAGGCCGTCTCGTCGAGCGCGACGGCCTCGCGCTTGCGCCGCAGCGCGGGCAGCAGCGGGGCGATCAGGAGCAGCGCCGCGAAGGCGAGGCAGACCGCCGAGATCGGGCGCGACACGAAGGTCGACAGGTCGCCCTGGGACAGGATCAGGGCCTTGCGCAGGTTGTTCTCGAGCAGCGGGCCGAGGACGAAGGCGAGCACCAGGGGCGCCGGCTCGTAGCCGGTCTTGCGCATCAGGTAGCCCAGGAGGCCGAAGGCGATCATCACGTAGACGTCGAAGACGTTGTTGCTGGAGCAATACACGCCGACGATGCTGAGCAGCACGATGAGCGGAAACAGCACGTTGTAGGGCACCCGCAGCAGCTGCGCCCAGAGGCCCACGAGCGGCAGGTTCAGGACCAGCAGCATGATGTTGCCGATGTACATGCTGACGATGATCGCCCAGAAGAGGGTCGGGTTCTGGGTCATCAGCAGCGGGCCGGGCTGCAGGCCGTGGATCACGAAGGCGCCGAGCAGCAGCGCCATGACGACGTTGGGCGGGATGCCCAGGGTCAGGAGCGGGATGAACGCGCCGCCCGCCGCCGCGTTGTTGGCCGCCTCCGGCCCCGCCACCCCGGCGATGGCGCCGCGCCCGAACCGCTCCGGATGCGGCGAGAGCCGTTTTTCGAGCGCGTAGGACGCGAAGGCCGCGATCACCGCGCCGCCGCCCGGCAGGATGCCGAGGAAGAACCCGAGCAGCGTGCCGCGCGCCATCGGGCCGGCGCTGGCCTTCCAGTCCTCCCGGTTCGGCCAGAGCTGCGAGAGCCGCGCCTGGACGATGTCGCGGGCGATCGGCCGCTCAAGGTTGTGCAGGATCTCGGCGATGCCGAACAGCCCCATGACCACCGGCACCAAGCCGATGCCGTCGTAGAGTTCGAGCCGGTCGAAGGTCAGCCGCGGCTGCGCGGTGATGGAATCGAGGCCGATCAGCCCGAGCACCGCGCCGACGCAGGCCATCAGCAGGGCCTTCGGCATCGAGCCCTGCGTCAGGAAGGTCAGCACGGTGAGGGCGAGGACCATCAGGCTGAAGTATTCCGCCGGCCCGAACGCCACCGCCCAGCCGGCGAGCGTCGGGGCAACCAGCATCAGGGCCACGATCGCGAAGGTGCCGGCGAAGAAGGAGCCCAACGCCGCGATGCCGAGCGCGGGGCCGGCGCGGCCCTGCTTGGCCATCTGGTGCCCGTCGAGGCAGGTCACCACCGAGGCCGCCTCGCCCGGGATGTTGACGAGGATCGAGGTCGTCGACCCTCCGTACATCGAGCCGTAGTAGATGCCCGCCATCATGATGATGCCGGTGGCGGGGCTTCCCGCCAGCGTGATCGGCAGCAGGAGCGACATGGCGGAGACCGGGCCGATGCCCGGCAGCACGCCGACGAGCGTGCCGATGAACACGCCGACGAAGCAGGCGAGCAGGTTCACGGGCTGGAGCGCGGCCTCGAACCCGAGCACGATGGCGGCGAGAGTGTCCACGGGCGCGCCTCATCCGATCCCGAAGGCGCCGGCCGGCAGCTGGATGTGCAGCAGCCGCTTCAGCACCCACCAGATCCCCACCGTCGACAGGATCGCGACGGGCAGCGCGACCCGCCACCGCACCGGATCGACGCCGCGCAGCAGCACCAGCATCAGCGGGATCGTCGCGGGGAGGAACCCGACCCCGTCGAGGATCGCGGCGTAGACCGCGAGGCTGGCGATCGTGAGCACGACCTTCCGCCAGCGCGTCCCCGCCCACAGCGCGGCGATCGGCGGGCTGCCTTGCGTGACGGCCGTCCAGAGGATCGCCACCGAGAAGCCGGCCATCAGGAGCCCGGCCCAGAACAGCAGGAAGCCGCTGCCGGGGGCCGCGACCTCGCCGATGCCGAGGTCCCGGCCCGCCCACACCACGCCGAGGCTCACGAGGAGCCAGGCCAGCGCCGCCCAGAGTTCCGCGCCGCCACGCGGCGCGGCGCGGGATCGCGATGCGGCCACGGACTCAGTTCGTCCTGGCGAGACCGAGATCGGTGATGATCTTGCGCTCCGCCTCGATCGTCTCGGTGACGTGCTTCCGGTAATCGTCGGTGCTCTTGTAGTTCACCACCATGTCGTACTTGGCGAGGGTCTCCTGCACGGCCGGGTCGTCGATCGCCTTCTTGAAGGCGTCGTGGAGCTTGGCGACGATCTTGGGATCCATGCCCTTGGGGCCGGCGATGCCGAAGGGCGAGTCGAGCACCAGGGGATAGCCCAGTTCCTGCAGCGTCGGCGTGTCGGGATAGTTCTTGGATCGCTGCGCGGTCCAGATCATCAGGAGGTTGAGCTTGCCGGCCTCGACCAGCGGCTTCCAGCCGCTCGAATCCGCCTGCAGGGTGGTGTGGCCCCCGAGCACGGCCGCGTTGGTCTCGGCGCCGCCCTTGAAGGGCACGTGCGTCAGCTTGATCCCGGCCCTGGTGGCGACCTGCTCCATCCCGACATGCAGCGACGTTCCGGCCCCCGGGGTGGCGTAGGTCACCTTCCCGGGGTTCTGCTTGGCGAAAGACACCACGTCGGCCCAGGTCTTGAAGGGCGAATTCGCGTTCGACGTCACGCCGAACGTGTAGCCCGTCAGGTGGACGACGTAGGTGAAGTCCTTCTGCGCATCCCAGGTCGTCTTCTGCATGAGCGGCAGGCGGAAGACCGTGATCGGGATCTGCGCGATGGTGTAGCCGTCCGGCTTGGCGGTGGCCGCCATGGTGGCCGGCCCGACCGTGCCGCTGCCGCCCGCCTTGTTGTCCACGACGATCGGCTGGCCGATGTGCTTGCTGGCGGCGTCCGCGATCGCCCGCATGCTGATGTCGGTCGAGCCGCCCGCGGGCCAGGGGACGATCAGCGTGATGGGTTTGACGGGATAATCCTGCGCCCCGGCCGGCGCCGCGAGGCCTATCACCGCGGCAGCCAGCAGGCTCCGGGCGATCGTCATCCAGCCGAGCATCGGTCTCCTCCCTGTCTTCTTGGGGAGGGAGTATGTCAGGGACACGCGCGCGCCGGCAAGCATCCGGGCACGACCGGACTCGCGCGCGCCGGACCTCATCGACCGCGTGGGTGCTTTCGCCCATGGCGGCTGTTTCGTCGCCGTCAGGCCGGCGGGGTGGAGCGCCGGCCGGGATAATCGTCCGGCAGCGCGAACGGGAAGGGTCCGGGCGCCCGGTCGGTCATCGCCGTGTGCGTGACGACCTGCCCGCCGTCGAAGCGGTGGAGCAGGAAGCCCGGCGGCTCCAGGACGAAGACGGAGGGGCCGTCCGGCGTGAGGTCGAGCGCCACCTGATGGGTGACCGAGGGCGCGACCTGGCAGAGCGTGCCGCCGAACAGGCGCTGGATCGACCGATGGACATGGCCGCACAGGACCCGCTGCACCTGCGGATGCGCCGCCACCACCCGCTCCAGCTCGCGCGCGCCTTCGAGGAGGCCGACCCGGTCCATGTGGCCGATGCCGCAGGCGAAGGGCGGATGGTGCAGCATCACCAGGGTCGGCGCGTCGCGCTCCGCCGCCAGCGCCGCCTCCAGGAACGCGATGGTGTCGGGGCCGAGGGCGCCGTGGCTCTCCCCCGGCACCAGGGAGTCGAGGGCGACGATGCGGACGGGGCCGCAGGAGACCGCGTAGTCGAGGGGGCCTTGCGCGGGCAGGTAGCCGGCCCCCGCGAAGGCGCGCCGGAAGGGCTCGCGGCGGTCGTGGTTGCCCGGCACCGCGTAGACGGGCATCGGCAGGCGCGCCAGCAGGCCGGAGAGGAGCGCGTATTCCTCGTCCAGGCCGCAATCCGTGAGGTCACCCGTCACGAGGACGCAGTCCGGGGCGGGGTCGAGGCGCAGCAGCGCGTGGATCGCGTGCTCGGTCGACAGGTTCGTCTCGGAGACGCCGTAGGCGAGGGCGCCCGCGGGGCGCACGTGCAGGTCGGAGATCTGGGCGATGAGCATCTCAGGCACTCGGCGGAAATTCGATCAGGGCGTTCGCGGGGATGTCGAAGGCGACCGTTTGGCCCGGCGCCACGGCGAGGTCCGCGGCGACATCGAGCTGGAGCGGCCGGCCGGGCACGATCTCCACCACGAGGCGCTGGGTGGCGCCGAAGAACGTGGAGGCGATCACCCGCGCGACGACCGGCGCCTCGCCCGCGACCAGCTGTGCGGCCTCCGGACGGAACCAGAGCGCCGCCTCCCGGTCCGGCCCGCCGACCGTGAGGCGGGCGCGGGTCCCTTCGCCCGAGAGGCTGAGGCGGCCGCCCGCGACCCGCCCCTCCAGGCGGTTCATGGTTCCGACGAACTCGGCCACGAAGGCGTTCACCGGGCGCCGGTAGATCTCCTGCGGCGCGCCGATCTGCGCGATCACGCCCCGGTCCATCACGGCGATCCGGTCGCCGATCGCCATCGCCTCCGCCTGGTCGTGGGTGACGTAGAGGGCGGTGATGCCGAACCGGCGCAGCAGCAGGCCGATCTCGACCCGCAGCCGCTCGCGCAGCACCGCATCGAGCGCGGCCAGGGGCTCGTCGAGGAGGAGGATGCGCGGGCGGATCGCCAGCGCCCGGGCCAGCGCCACGCGCTGGCGCTGCCCGCCCGAGATCTGGCCGATCCGGCGCGCGCCGAACTCCGCCAGACCCACGAGGTCGAGCAGGTGCCGGACCTGCGCCTCGCGCTCGGCGCGCGGCACCTTCCGGACCTTGAGGCCGTAGCCGACATTCTCGGCCACGTTCATGTTCGGAAACAGCGCGTAGGACTGGAAGACCATGCCGACGTTGCGCCGCTCGACGGTCAGGTGCGACACGTCCTCGCCGTCGAAGCGGATCATGTCCGGCCCGTCCGGCCGCTCCAGCCCGGCGATCAGGCGCAGCAGCGTGGTCTTGCCGCAGCCGGAGGGGCCGAGCAGGACCACGACCTCGCCGGCCCGGATGGCGAGGTCGGTCGGCCGGAGCGCCTGGACGCCGTCGAAGGTCTTCGACAGGCCGCGCGTCGTGACGGCGGCGCCGCGCGCGACGGCGGGATGGACGGGCGCTGTCATCCTCTGGGACGCTTCTCGATGAGGTCGGCGGCGACTTGCAGGCCGACCAGGAGGGGGACGACCATCACGAGGAAGACCAGCGTGTAGGCCGAGGCGATCTCCAGCCGCATGGAGGCGTAGGCGTCGGCGAGGCCGACCGGCAGGGTCTTGGTCAGCGGCGTGTGCATCATCCAGGTCAGGTTGAACTCGCCGATCGACAGGGTGAGGACGGTGAGCGACCCGGCGAGGATGCCCGGGCGGGCGTTCGGCAGGATCACGTCGACGAACCGGCGGAACGCGGAGGCGCCGAGGCTCGCGGCGCCCTCGTCCAGCGTGCGCCAGTCGATGGAGTCGAGGACCGCCATCACGGCGCGCAGCATGAAGGGCAGCGTGAACAGCACGTGGCCCGCGACGATGAACAGGCTCGAGCGGCGAAAGGCCCCGAAGCCCCCGTAGGCGATGATGAGGGCCAGCGCGAGGGCGAGGCCGGGGATCGCCACCGGCAGGGTGACGATCTCTTCCGCGATGCGGGCGAAGCGCCCGCCCCGCCGCACGAGGGCGTAGGCGCCGGGCACGCCGATGAGGAGCGTCAGGCCGAGCGTCGCCAGCGCCACCAGGATCGAGCGCAGCACCGTGTCGGCATACAGGTTCCAGACCTGCACGAGCCACGCCAGCGTCAGGCCGGCCGAGAGGCCGCGGGCGTAGTTGACGCTGAGCCCGGCGCCGATCGACAGCCCGACGGGCAGGATCAGGAAGAGCGCCAGGAGAGCGGTGAGGAGCGCGCCCGCGAGGGTCGTCCAGCGCAGCCTCATCTCACGCCCCCGTCGCGCCGCGGGGTCTGCTGCCCCGCGCGAGGGCCAGCACCGCCCAGGTGACGAGGCCCAGCGCGATGGAGAGGGCCGCCGCCATGCTGGCGTTCGTGGCCAGCGTGAACTCCGTGTAGATCAGCATCGGCAGCACATCGACGCGGGTCGCCAGCGTGAAGGCGGTGCCGAAGGCGCCCATCGCGGTGGCGAAGCAGAGGGCGCCGCTGGCCGAGAGGGCCGGGGCGAGGGCGGGCAGGATCACGTCGCGCTGGATGGCGAGGGGGCCGGCGCCGAGCGAGCGGGCGGCCTCGATCAGCGCGGGATCGATCGTCTCCACCGCCGCCAGCACCGTCAGGATGACGCGCGGCACCGAGAAGTAGACGTAGCCGATGAACAGGCCGGCCAGCGAATAGGCGAAGACGAGGTTGGTGCCCGTCAGCGCCCGGCTGACCGAGCCGACGATGCCGAGGCGCCCGCCGAACAGGATGATCATGAAGCCGACCACGACGCCCGGGAAGGCGAGCGGGAAGGTGAGGAGGGTCAGCAGCAGCCCGCGCCCCGGGAAGCGCCGGTGGGCGAGGGTCTGGGCCGCGACCGTGGCGAGCGCCAGCGTCGTCGCGGTGGTGGCGAGCGCGAGCAGCAGGGTCGCGACGAGGCTCTCGCGATAGCGCGCATCGGTCAGGATGGCGAGGAAGGCCATCGGCCCGCGCTCGCCCGAGCCCGCCTCGACCGCGAGCCGCACGAGCGGCAGGAGCAGGAAGGCGAGCGTGAAGATCCCCAGCGGCAGCAGGAGCAGCAGGTCGAAGCGTCTGGCCCGCATCGGGGCGTCCTCTTGCTTGCGGCGGGGCGGGCCGTCCGGGTCCGCCCCGCCGGGTCCTCAGCGCACCTCGGCGAGGTAGCGGGCGGAAAATGCCTTCTGGGCGCGCTGCGCGGCCGCCCAATCGACGGACTTGGCCCGCTCGTACTCGCTCGCGGGCAGGAAGCGCTCGGCGATCTCCTGCGGGATCGCCACCGGAAGGGCCGGGCGCAGATAGGCCTTCGTCCAGAAGAGCTGCCCCTTGTCGGACAGGAGGTAGTCGAGCACGCGCTTGGCGGTCTCAGGGTGGGGAGCGTTCTTCACCAGCGTCATCACGTACGGAAAGCTGACCGTGCCCTCGCAGGGCAGGACGAACACGAACTTGCCCGGCGCGGTGTACTTCGCCCGGTAGGCGTTGAAGTCGTAATCCAGCAGGATCGGAAACTCGCCGGAGACGACCCGGGCGTAGGAGGTCTGCTTGGCCACGATGGCGCCGTTGGCCGCCAGCGCCTTCAGGTAGGCGATGGCGGGCGAGAAATCGTCGAGGGAGCCGCCGAGCGCGGAGTTGATCGCCACCGCCGAGACGTAGCCGACCGCCGCCGAGGTCGGGTCGAGGTAGCCGACGAGGCCGTTGTAGGCCGGCTTCTTCAGGTCGGCCCAGCAGGCGGGGACCGGCGCGCCGTTCAGCGCGTCGACGTTCACGAACAGGCCCAGCGTGCCCTGATGGACGGTCCACCAGCGGCCGTCCGCATCCTTCAGGCCCTGGGGAATCGCGTCGAAGCGGGCCGGCTTCCACGGCTCGACGAGGTTCTGCTCGGCGGCCGAGATTCCGGCATTGATGCCGAGATAGGCGATGTCGGCGACCGGGCTCGCCTTCTCGGCGATGATCTGCGCGACGGCCTGACCGGAATTCTTGTTGTCGCGCGGGATCTCGACGCCGAGGTCGCGCTTGATCGCGTCCAGCATCTCGCCCCAGTTCGCCCATTCGGGCGGGCAGTTGTAGCAGATCGCGTCCGCCGCCCGCGAGGCGGCCGGCGGCAGGAATGTCGCGAGCGCGAGCGCCGCGGTGGCGAGGACGAGCTTCAGTCGCATGACAGGACCTTCCGATGGCTGTCGGGGAGAAGGGAGGGGGCGGTCCGGGCCGGCGGCGCCGTGGTTCCGCCCCGGCACGGCTCGAAATCGGCGCGCAGGTGCCGGGCCGGCGCCCGCCCGGTGGCCATGTCCAGCACCATCGCGGCGGCGAGCATGCCCATGCCCTGCGACGGCTGGGCGATCGTCGTCAGCCGCGGCCAGAGGTGGCGCCCGAGATCGGCGCCGTCGAAGCCCGCCACCGAGACGTCGTCCGGGACGGCGAGGCCGAGCCGGCGCAGCGAGGCGATGACGGTGACGGCCAGGAGGTCGTTCGACGCGATGATGGCGGTGGGCCGATGCCGGGCGAGGGCGCTGGTGAGGTCGATGTCGCGCGCGCCGTCGATGAAGTCGACCTGCAGGGACGGCAGGGCGGGCAGGTCCGCCGCCAGCATCGCGTCGCGGTAGCCCGCGAAGCGGCGGGCGGCGCGGTCGGAGGAGGCGAAGCGGCCGCTGATGAACAGGATGGCGCGATGGCCGAGCCCGAGCAGGTGCTCGGTCAGGAGCCGGACGGCGGCGCGGTTGTCCACCGACACGGAGCCGAAGCCGGCCGCGTCGGTCTCGTTGTAGACCATGACGGTCGGCAGCTTGCGCCGGGCCGCGACCGCGAGCGCCGCGCTCGTGGCCGGGTCGCAGACGGTCGCGACGAGGCCCACGGGCCGCTCGGCGCCGAGCGCCTCCACGACCTCCAGTTCCTGATCGGATCGGTAGTTCGACTGCCCCATCACCACCGAGAGGCCGTCCGCGCGGGCGCGCTGCTCGATTCCCGCCAGCACGGAGGCGAAGACCGGGTTCGTGACGCTGGGCAGGAGCACGCCGATGACCGGCCGGCGCGCCCCGTCGCTGCGGATCAGCGAGAAGCCGAGGTCCCGCGCCGCCGCCACGACGCGGGCGCGCATGACCGGGCTGACCGGCGCGCTCTCGTTGGCGACCCGGCTGACCGTCGCCAGCGAGCAGCCCGCCCGTGCGGCCACGTCGCGGATGGTGGCGGTGCTCGGTCCGTCCACGAAAAGGTCCCTCGGGCGCGCCGGCCCTGCGGCCTCGACGCGATGGGGTCTCGCTAATCCCGTGACTTTACGGGTGTGTGACGGCGTTTTCAGCGATTTTCAGCGGCGTGGTGCCATCCCGGCGTCGCGTCCCCGGCGGTGCTACATCACCCACTTGCTGCGGTGATCACGTGGCGTGATCACTTGGCGCGGTGATCACGTGGCGCGGCGATCGCCGCTCACCGCCCGCGCTTCGCCCGAGGGAGTTGACCCCATTGTTCTCCACCGCTGCCTGGACCCGCACCGCGCCGCTTTACGAGGCGACCCGCGCCCTGCCGTTCAACCGCGAACTCGCCGACGGCACGCTGCCGATGCCGGCGTTCCGCCACTACATCATCCAGGATGCCCATTACCTCGTCGGCTTCGCCCAGGCCCTGGCGCTCGCCGCCGCCAAGTCGGATCGTCCCGGACACATCGTGCAGTTCGCCACCGCGGCCGCCGTCGCCATCGAGGTGGAGCGCACCCTGCACACCGACTATTTCACCCGCTTCGGCATCTCGGCCGAGGACGTGGCGGCCACCGCGCCGACGCCGGTCACGCACCACTACGTCTGCTTCCTGCTCGCCAGCGGGTTTCGCGAGCCGCTCGGGGTTCATCTCGCCGCCCTGCTGCCCTGCTTCTGGATCTACCGCGAGATCGGACGCGACATTCATGGCCGCGCCCGCCCCGACAACTCGTACCGGGCCTGGATCGACACCTACGCCGGCGAGGATTTTTCGCGAGCGGTGGACGCCATGATCGAGGTCACCGACGCGGTCTGGGCCGATACGGGGGCGAAGGAGCGGGAGGCCATGCACGCGGCCTTCGCCCGCGCCGCGCAGCTAGAATGGATGTTCTGGGATTCCGCCTACCGGGATGCCGCCTGGCCGGTGTGATCTGGATCTCGCGACTTCTGGATCCCCAAAGCGCGCCCACTTTCCCGGAAGCGCGCCCCTTTCCCGGACGATTGGAGCGTCAGCGGAAGGAGATCCGGGAACCAGCCCAATGATGCCGCGAAGCGTCCGTCTTCAACGACGCTGCCGCCACACGGAGCCGCTTCGCGGCCCATCTCCCCTGGTTTCCGGATCTCCTTCCGCTTCGCTTCAGTCGTCCGGGAAAGGGGGTTGTCCATCGCAGGACGCGTGACCGGCTTCCCTCAATCCCAGACGAACTCGCGGCGGCCCCCGTCGAGGTTGATCATCGCCCCGTTGATGAAGGCGGCCTGGCGCGAGCACAGGAAGGCGACCAACGCCGCCACCTCGTCCGGCTGGCAGAAGCGGCCGATCGGGTTCTGCGCGGTGATCCGCGCCCGCATGTCGGCCGAGAAGGTGTGGATCAGGTCCGTCTCGACGTAGCCCGGGGCGACGCAGTTGCAGGTCAGCCCCGCGCCCCCGACCTCCTTGGCGACGACGCGGGTGAAGCCGGCGATGCCGGCCTTGGCGGCCGTGTAGTTGGCGTTGCCCGGACGGCCGCCGCCCGCGACGTTCATCGACGAGGTGTTGACGATGCGCCCGAACCCGCGGGCGCGCATCAGCGGGATGGCGGCGCGCGTGCACAGGAAGGTGCCGTGCATGTGGATGCGCACCATCGTGTCCCAGTGATCGAGGCTCATCGTCTCGACCGCGTGGCCGACGAGCGTGCCGGCCACGCCCGCGTTGTTGACGAGGATGTCGAGCCGGCCCTCGCGCGCCGCGACGGCCCTCAGCATCGCCGCCACGGCCGCCTCGTCGGTGACGTCGCAACCGAGGCTCCAGGCCGCGTGGCCGGCCCCCGCGAGGCGTTCGGCCGCCTCGGCCGCCGCCGCGGCATCGCGGTCCGAGACGACGACCCGGCAGCCTTCCGCCGCCAGGGCCTCCGCCTCCGCGAGGCCGATGCCGCGCGCCGCCCCCGTGAGCAGGGCGACCCGCCCGGCGAGATCGAGGTTCACAGGCCCGCCTCCACCGCCCGGATCGCCGCGGCGAGGCTCTCGGGCGAGGCCGGGCGCGCGAGGTGGCGCATGTGGGGCGCGGCGAGGGTCGGGCCGACGATCGCCGCGATGTCCTCTTCATGAGGCTCCGGGAGGCCGAGATCCGCGAGCCGCACCGGCAGGCCGCAGGCGCGGCAGAAGGCGGCGACGTCCGCGCCCGAGACGCCGGGCGGGCGCTCGTGCGCGATCTGGACCAGGGTGCCGTAGGCCACGAGTTCCCCGTGCAGGGCGCCCGCGAGGCGCGGATGGGCGGTGAGACCGCGGGTCAGCGAATGGGCGAGCGAGAGGCCGCCCGATTCGAAGCCGAGCCCCGAGAGCAGCACGGCCGCCTCCACCACCGCCTCCAGGGCGGTGTCGGGCTCGGCCCGCTCCGTGCAGGCGAGCGCCGCCTCGCCGTCCCGCCGGATCGTGGCGTAGCAGGCATCCGCGAGGGCGAGCGCGGCGAGCGGCGGCGAGCCGCCGAAGAAATTGCGCCCGCCCGCCGCCGCGCAGGCCCGCGCCTCGAAGGTCTTGGAGAGGGCGTCGCCGATCCCGGCCGCCAGCAGCCGCCGCGGCGCGCGGGCGATGATCGCGGTATCGACCAGCACCACGTCCGGGTTGTGGGGCAGCATCAATACCTCGCGGATGCGGTGGTCCTCGTCGTAGACGACGATGAGCCGGCTCGTCGGCGCGTCGTTCGAGGCGATGGTCGGGACGACGATGATCGGCCGCCCCAGCGCCCGGGCGACGCCCTTGCCGGCATCGATCGCCTTGCCGCCGCCCATGGCGACCACGAGGTCGGCGCCCGCCTCGCGGGCGAGGCCGGTCAGGCGGTCGATCTCCGCCAGGGTGATCTCGCCGGAAAATCGCGCCACCGGAGCGTCCGCCAGGGGTGCCCCCTCCCGTTCCAGCGCGACCGGATCGGCCACCACGACGGGGGCGCGGCCGAACTCCGCGACGAGGGCGGGGAGCTGCGCCAGGGCGCCGGGGCCCTGGATGTAGCGGCGCGGCGCGCCGAGGATGCGCATCGACATGGCGGTCAGCCTTTCATGGCCCCGGCCGCGAGGCCCTGGATGAAGAAGCGCGACAGGAGCGTGAACATCAGGAAGAGCGGCGCGGCGATGAGCGTCGCGCCCGCCATCACCTCGCCCCAGCGCAGTTCGAACGAGCCGATCATCGAGGCGAGCCCGACCGGCAGGGTTTTTTGGGTGTCCGAGGAGATCATCACCAGTGCGTAGGCGTAGTCGGTCCACGAGAGCAGGAACGAAAACACCGCGACCGTCACGATACCGGGGGCCGAGAGCGGCAGCACCACGCGCAGGAAGCTGCCGAGCCGGGTACAGCCGTCGACCATCGCGGCCTCCTCCAGTTCGAACGGCATCGCCTTGAAGAAGCCCCAGAGCAGCCAGACCCCCAGCGGCAGGGTGAGCGTGCAATGCGCGATCACGAGCGACCACAGGCTGTCGGCGAGCCCGAGGCTCACGAAGATGCCGTAGAGCGGGATGGCGAGCAGCATCGGCGGGAACATGTAGGCGTAGAGCATCGAGCCGATGATCAGCATCTTGAACGGCATGGTGAAGCGGGTGACCGCGTAGGCGATCACGATCGACACCACGAGGGTGATCGCCACCACGGCGAGCGCGACCATCACCGAGTTCCAGAACTGCTGCGGGTAATCCGTCACCGCGAGGAGCTGGCGGTAGCTGTCGAGGGAGAGGGAGTGCGGCACGAGGCTCGGGCGGGCAAAAAGGCCCTGCGGCTCGCGCAGGCTCGACAGGATCATCCAGTAGATCGGGAAGAACGACCACGCGGCGATCGCGAGCGCGGCCAGCCCGATGCCGATGCGCTGGGGGGCGGAGCGCCTCACCGCTTCTCCTCCAAGGGAAACAGGCGGAAGTAGACCGCCACCAGGGCCGTCAGGATCAGGAACGAGACGGTGGCCACCGCCGCGCCGCCGCCGACGTCGAAGAGCGAGAAGGCCTTCTTGTAGGCGAGGATCGGCAGGTGCTCGGTGGCGCCGAGGGGACCGCCCCGGGTCAAGAGCCAGATGATGTCGAACTTGTTGAACATCCAGATCGCCCGCAGGAGGATCACGACGGTCAGCACCGGCTTGAGCTGCGGCAGCGTGATGTGGATGAAGCGCGCCACCGGTCCGGCCCCGTCGACCCGCGCGGCCTCGTAGAGGGCGGGCGGGATCGTCTGCAGCCCGGCGAGCACGCAGATCGTCACGAAGGGCGTCCACAGCCAGACGGAGGCGAGGACGACCGAGAACATCGCCGTCGCGGGCTGCTCGAACCACGGGATCGTGCCGAAGCCGAGGTCGCGCGCCAGCACGGTGACGAGCCCGAACGAGCCGTCCGCCATCCACTGGAAGGTGAGGGCGACGACGACGGTGGGCAGGAGGTAGGGGAGGGTGGCGAGCCCCCGCACCAGCGGCCGGCCGAGGAACGGCTGGTTCAGCACCATCGCGAAGGCGATGCCGATCACCACCTGCAGCACGATGGAGAGCAGCGCGTAGATGAGCCCGTTGCCGATGGCGCGCCAGAATTCCGGGTCCGCCACCACGCGCGCGTAGTTGCCGAGCCCGACGAAGCGGGGCTCGGCGATGAAGGAGGAGGCTTGGTGCAGGGAGAGCCAGAGCGCGTTCGCGACCGGGCCGCCGACGAACAACGCCGTCAGCCCCAGCCCGGCCGCGAAGAAGGCCCAGATCACCCAATCGTGGCGCGAGCGCATGCGGACGGGAGGCTCAGGCCGCGATGACGCGGTTCATCTTGGCCACCGCCTCGGCCACGCAGGCCTCGGACGGCATGTTCTTCAGGACCTTGTTCTGGAGCATCTCGGGGAAGACGAAGGATTCGAACACCTTGGCGGGCCGCAGGTCCGGCCCCGGCCCCTCGGTGTCGATCGACCGGATGATGATGTTCGGGTCGTCGAGGAAGCCCTGCATGGTCTTCACGGCCTCGGCGTGCTTCTCGATCAGCGGGTGGGCGCGCCAGCGCGGGTCGTCGTAGATGTCGAGCCGCGGCGGCTGGAAGTGCAGCGGGGCCGAGTGCAGGAAGTTGATGTAGTGGGCGTCCGAGAACCATTCGAGGAAGCGCACCGCCTCCTCGGCCATGGCCGTCTTGCCGACCACCCAGCCGTCGTAGCCGTGGTTGACCGCGGCGGACCGGCCGGCGCTGTCGGGGTAGGGCATCATCCCGTACTTGTCGGCGAGCTGGGGCGCGCGCTGCTCCAGCACCTCGATCATCCGGCCCGCATAGGGCGCGTGCGCCGCCTGCCCGGCCGAAAACGCCGCCGTGATCGTGCCGAAGGTCGCCTGCGTCATGCCGGGCGGCATGGTCTTGGCGAGGTCGCCGAAGAAGTCGAGGTAGGCCGCCGTCCTGCGGCGGTTCTCGTCGCTCGCGAAGGTGTTGCTCCAGTCGTTCCCGAACAGCGAGACGCCCTCGGCCCAGAGATAGCCGAAGCTCATCCAGTTGGTGGCGTCGTTGCTGCCGATCGGCGTCGCCATGCCGAAGCGCTGGCTGCCGCCCTCGTTCGAGGCCAGCTTGCGGCTGTTCTCCAGGAGCTGCGCCCAGGTCTTCGGCCGCTCCAGCTTGGCTTGCTCGTACAGGTCCTTGCGGTAGAACAGCCAGCAGAGATTGTAGTCGTACATGTACCAGTATTGCTGGCCGTTCACCGGGAAGAGGATGCGCTTGCCCCACTTGTGCTTGTTGACGAGCTCGGTGATCGGGGTGAGCTGGCCCTCGTTGGCGAGCGTCAGCACGTGCGCGACGAAGATGATGGTGGAGATGTCGTAGGGCCGCCCGCCGCGGATCGCCGCGACGGTGCGGGTGTAGGCGTCGCCCGACGGCACCGTGTCGATGACGACGCGGACGCCCTTCTCCTTCTCATACTGCGCCGCCGCGACCCGGAGGGCGCGCACCGAATCGACCGCCGGCTCGGCGTTGAGGAAGCGGATCTCGCGGGTCTGCGCGCGCAGGGCCGGCATGGGCAAGGCCGCGGAGGCGGCGGTGGCCGCTCCGGCCACGATCAGGGACCGGCGCGTCGGCGTCCCACCCGTCTTCTCGTTCGTCATCGGGGTCTCCTCCATGATCGGGGTCGTCCGCCTCTTCTCCGCCGGGGGCGGGTGGGCTGTGTCCTCGTGCGTCGCGCGCGTGGCGAGTCTCCCCGCCCGCGCGTCAGATGACGGCGACCGCTGCGCCGCCGCGGTCGAACAGGTGCAGCCGCCCGGGCGGAGCGGCGAGCCGGATCGTCTCGCCGGCGCGGACGTCGTCGTCGCGGCGGGTCACGGCCCGCATCGGCTGGCCCGCATCGAGGACGAGGACGCTCTCGTTGCCCATGCGCTCGACGTGGACCACGCGGGCCGGAAAACCCTCCGGCGACAGGGCGAGGTGCTCGGGCCGGATCCCGATCACCGCCTTCTCGCCGGGCGAGAGCCGCGCGGCCGAGCCCGCCGCCGGCAGGGGCAGGGCGAGCGTGCCTGAGCGAAACACCATCCCGCCGTTCTCGGCCGTGACCTCGCCCTCGGCGAAGTTCATCTCGGGCGAGCCGATGAAGCCCGCGACGAAGCGGTTGGCCGGGCGGTCGTAGACCGCGAGCGGCGCGCCGACCTGCTGCACCACCCCGTCCTTCATCACGCAGATCCGGTCGCCCAGCGTCATCGCCTCGACCTGATCGTGGGTGACGTAGATCATCGCGGTACCGACCTCGCGGTGGAGCCGGGCGATCTCGTCGCGCATGTGCACGCGCATCTTGGCGTCGAGGTTCGAGAGCGGCTCGTCGAACAGGAAGACGTCCGGCTCGCGCACCAGGGCGCGGCCGAGGGCGACGCGCTGCATCTGCCCGCCCGAGAGCTGCCGCGGCTTGCGCGCGAGCAGCGGCTCGATGCGCAGGATGGCGGCGGCGCGCGCGACCCGGGCGGCGATCTCCGCCTTACCCGTCCCGCGCATGCGCAACCCGAAGGCGAGATTGTCGTAGACCGTCTTGTGCGGGTAGAGCGCGTAGTTCTGGAAGACCATCGCGACGTTGCGGTCGCGCGGTTCGAGCCGGGTCACGTCGCGCGCGCCGATGCGGATGGTCCCGGAACTCGCCTCCTCCAGCCCGGCGATCATCCTGAGTGTCGTGGACTTGCCGCAGCCCGAGGGGCCGACCAGCACCATGAACTCGCCCTCCGCCACCGCGAGGTCGACGGCGTGCACCACGACGAGGTCGCCGAAGGCCTTGGTGACGCCGCTGAGGCTGACGGGCGCCATGGCTCACCCTCCCGCGAGTTCGGCGTGGATGCGGTGGTTCAGGGGCGCGAGCGCCCCCTGGATGTCGCGGTAGAGGGCGAAGCCCCGCTCGTAGAAGGCCACCCGCTCGGGATCCGGCTCGTGGGTGGCGACGACCCGGATCGCCGCCTCCGCGGCCGCCTCGTCGGCGAAGACCCCGATGCCGACCCCGGCGAGCAGCGCCGCCCCGAAGCTCGCATCGGCTACCGCCGGCAACTCGACGCGCACGCCCAGCACGTCGGCGAGGATCTGGCGCCAGAGCGGACTGCGGGCGCCGCCGCCGGTGAGCCGCGCCTCGCCGAAGCCGAGGCCGCGCGCGCGCAGCACCTCCAGGCAGTCGCGCAGCGAGTAGGAGATGCCCTCGTAGAGGGCGCGCACGAAGTGCCCGGGCCCGTGATTGAAGCCGATCCCGACGAAATCCGCCCGCAGCAGCGGGTCCCAGTGGGGGCTGCGCTCGCCGTTGAGGTAGGGGTGGAAGAACAGGCCCTCCGCGCCGGTCGGCGTCGCGGCGGCGAGCCGCTCCATGGCGTCGAAGGCGCCCGCGCCGTCCTCGCCCTCGCGGCGGAAGAAGGTGTCGCGCAGCCACTTGTGGGCCGAGGCGCAGGAATTCGTCGCCGTGATCACGTACCAGTGGTCCGGCACGACGTGGTAGTAGTTGATGAGGTCGAGTTCCGGCACTGCCCGGGGCGAGAGCACGCTCACGGTCGCGGCGGTGGCGAGCTTGGCGACGCCGAGCCCGGGGCGCATCATCCCGGCCCCGTAGGTCTCGACCGCGGTGTCGGAGGTGCCGCAGATCACCGGCGTGCCGGCCACGAGCCCGGTCGCGGGGGGGGGGGGCGCGGGGGA